>DASQWP010000088.1:0-10864 GCA_035640195.1 Gaiellaceae bacterium
TTCTCGTCCTCGCCCGGGATCAGCCGGAACATCTGGCCGCGGAAGGCCTTCTCCGCGCCTCCGCCGACCGTGTCGTCGAACCAGAAGGCGCCGCCGGCGAAATGGGCTCCTTCGAGCCGGTTGAACCTGACGCATTCCTGCGCCTCCGCGGTCGTCGGCGGATCGGCCGGATCGACGTCCTTCCAGACGACTCCGAAACGCTCGCCTTCGTCGAAGAAGTCGGCCGTGCGGCTTGCCGGATCGGATCCGAGCGCCTCGATCGCCAGGGCCTGGAGCCTCCCGCCCTTCTGGAGGGCGCCCGGCGCCTGCGTGCGATCGTTCGGAAGGTAGCGATAGAGATAGCTGATCCTCGAGTCGCTGCCGGTCACGACATCGCCGCCGCGGAAGTCGTCCTCGGTCAGGTAGGCGACACCCGTGCTCGGGTCGATGTCGATCGCCTCGTGCGAGAAGCGGCCCATGTCCGTGATCGGCTGACGCGAGAGCGGCCCCTCCGGGTCTTCCCACAGCACCTCGAAGACGTAGCCGTGCTCGGGGTTCCGGTCTTCCTCGCACGTCAGCCACGTGCCCCACGGAGTGCCGCCGCCCGCGCAGTTGTTGCGGGTCCCGGAGCTCGTGATGTAGTCGCGGACGTTCCTCCGCGCACGATCGACCCAGACGGCGGTCGTGCCGCCCCGCTTGTCGGGGTCGGACGACGGATACGGGTTGTCGCCCGCGACGCCGGTGACGTGTCCGTCCATGAAGCCCAGCTCGTGGTTTCTGATGAGGATGGTCACGTTGCGCGGCCCTCGCACGGCCACCTGGCCATCGGGATCGCCCGGCGTCGGCTTTCCGTCCGACATCGGCTTGTTCATCTCCGAGATGATCCGGTACTGAAAGCCCCGTGGAAGCCAGATCGAACCCTCGGGATGCTCGACGAGCGGGCCGTACCCAGGAGGGGGGCGCCCAGCCGCCGTCCGCGGCGCCGCCGCCACCCGAGTCCCTCCGGAGAGAAAGACCGCGGTGGCCGCGCCTCCGATTCCGAGAGCCTGACGCCGCGTCACGCGCCGCTCGTCCCAGTTGCCGGTCATGGCCATAACTACAACCCCCTAGCCCGGTTTCAAGGTCGCAGGAGTCTAGCTCGTTCGGGACCGACCTGCCTTGCGCGCGCGCCTGTCAGCCGACCAGGTTGACCGTCGTGACGGTCACCACGATCGAGAGCGCGCGCCACACCAGGAACTGGTGCCAGCGGTGATGACAAAAGCGCTGCGCGTACAGGGTCGCGAACGTCGCGAGGACGTCGATGCCGAAGTGGGCCGCGTAGTCGAACCACTCCGTGCTGAAGTCGTGGGCGTCGATTATGCTGATAACGATTCTCATTCTTACTCGGAGGTAGAACTACTGCGCATGACCCGGCGAGAGCAAGCGGCGACGAGGACGCTCGAGCGCGCCGGATTCCGCGCCACGTCCCAGCGCGTCCGCGTCCTGGCGGAGCTCATGCGAGAGCGCGACGACGCCACGGCCCAAGAGCTGCACGAGAGGCTGCGGGCCCGGGGCCAGCGGCTCGGCCTGGCGACGGTCTACCGGACGCTCAATGCGCTCGCCGAGGAAGGGGTCGTCGACGCTCTCTCCCATCGCCCCGGCGAACTCTGCTACCGCTGGTGCGGCGACGAGCACCACCATCATCTCGTCTGCTCGGCCTGCCACCGCGTCGTCGAGCTCGTCGACTGCGAGCTCGAGCCCTGGCTCGAGCGGGCCGGAGCCGCTCACGGCTTCGTGACCACCGGCCATCGCCTCGAGGTGGCCGGCCTCTGCGGCGAGTGCCGGGCGCCGGTCTAGGCGGCTAGACCGGCTCGGTCGCGGTCGCCCCGACGCGCTGCGGAGAGCGCACCATGTCGGAGAGCCGAGCGACGATCTCGACGGTCTCGCCCACCTCGACGAGGCGCTCGAGCTCGGCGAGCTCGTCCTCGAGCCAGATCGGGTCGACCGGCCGGGACGCGCAGCGAAGGATCTTCGGATGGGCGGTCGGAAGGGCCTCCTCGGCCTCGCCCCAAAGCTCCTCGTGCAGCTTCTCGCCCGGCCGGACGCCGATGAACTCGATCGGGATGTCCCGGTCGGGCTCCTTGCCCGAAAGGCGCACCATGTTGCGGGCGAGCTCGACGACCTTCACGGGCGGCCCCATGTCGAGCACGAAGATGTCACTCGACTCGCCGAGGGCGCCCGCCTGGATGATGAGCTGCACCGACTCGGGGATGGTCATGAAGTAACGCTCCATCTCGGGATGGGTCACCGTCACGGGCCCGCCGCGCGCGATCTGGCGGCGGAAGAGCGGGATCACGCTGCCCGAGGATCCGAGCACGTTGCCGAACCGGACGGAGATGAAGCGCGTGCCGTTCGCCTCCCGGGCCCCGGCGGCCTCCACGATCCACTCGCAGACGGCCTTGGTCCGGCCGAGGACGTTCTGGGGCCGGACGGCCTTGTCCGTCGACACGAGCACGAAGCGCTCGGCGCCGAAGGCGGAGGCGACCTCGGCGAGCACGCGTGTGCCGAGCACGTTGTTCCGCACGGACTCGAGCGCGTTCGCCTCCATGAGCGGGACGTGCTTGTACGCGGCCGCGTGGAAGACGACGGAGGGCCGATGCCGCTCGAAGAGCTCGCGCATCTTGGCCCGGTTCGTCACGTCGGCGAGCACGGCGACGGTGCTGTCGAAGTGCCGCTCGTGCGCCAGCTCCCGCTCGATGTCCACGAGCGTGTTCTCGGAGTGATCGACGAGCACGATGCGGTCGGCGCCGAGAGCGGCACTCTGGCGGCAGAGCTCCGATCCGATCGACCCACCCGCGCCGGTGACCAGGACTGTGGAGCCGGTGAGGTAGGAGGCGATCGCCGGGAGGTCGAGCTCGACCGCCTCCCGCCCGAGCACGTCCTCCACCTGCACCTCGCGGAGCTGTCGCGAGAGGTTGAGGTCGCCCGAGATGAGCTCGTGCACGCCCGGAAGGGTCTTCACGGCCACGCCCGCGTCGCGGCAGACGTTGACGATCCGCTGGCGCAGGTCGCCGCCGGCGGACGGGATGGCGATGATGACCTCGTCCGGCTTGTTGTCGCCGAGCAGATGCCGAAGATCGTGGGTCGTCCCCAGCACGCGGACGCCGTGGAGGCGCATGTTCCGCTTGCGCGCGTCGTCGTCCACGAGTCCCATCGGCGTGTAGCCGAGGCCCGGGCTCTTCTGCATCTCCTTGATGATGAGCTGGCCGGCGTCGCCCGCGCCGACGATGAGCGCCTCCTTCCCCCGCGCCACGATCCCCCGCCGCCCCGGTCGCTCGATGACGGTGCGGGCGAGCACGCGCGCTCCCATGACGAGCGCCAAGAGGATCAGCCAATCGAAGACGACGATCGAGCGGGGGACGCGCAGGCCTTCCTGGGGGTCGAGCAGGTAGACGACGACCTCGGCCAGGAGGGACGCCACCGTGACGGCGCGCGCGACCGCCCACATGTCGCGGATGGAGAGATACCGCCACCAGTGGTCGTAGAGCCTGAAGAGGATGAACACGGCGATCTTGACCGCGATCACGACCGCGATCGTCTCGCCGAGCAAGCGCTCGTAGCGGGAGGGGATCCCGTAGTCGAAGCGGAGAGCGAACGCCAGGTACCAGGCGGCCCCGATCAGTGCCGCGTCCACCGCGATCTGCCAGATCCGGTGCCGGTTCAGGGACTTCACGTGGCGGTTCTCACGGACACGGCGGCGCGCACCGTCTCGACGACGCGCTCCTGTTGCTCGCCGGTGATCCCCGCCCAGAGCGGCAGCGCGATCGTCTCGCGGCCCGCCCGTTCCGACTCGGGGAGATCTCCTGCCTCGTAGCCCAGGGGAGCGAAGACCGGCTGGAGGTGAAGCGGCGTCCTGTAGTACGTCGCATGGCCGATCCCGGCACCGTGCAGCGCCTCGGCGATCCGGTCGCGCTCGGGCGAGCGGACGACATACATGTGGTAAACGTGGCCGGCCTCGTCGTCCGGAAGCTCGCAGAGCTCGCCGAGCCCGAGCTCGGCGTAGCGCGCTACGGCCTCCCGGCGGGCGGCGTTCCACCCCTCCACCCTGGGCAGGAACACGCGCAGGGCGGCCGCCTGCAGCTCGTCGAGACGCGAGTTGTAGCCGACCGCCTCGAACACCTCCTTGTCGCGGGAGCCGTGCCCGCGGAGCAGGCGGACTCGGTCGGCCAGCTCCGGCTCCCGCGTCGCGACGAGACCGCCGTCACCGAGCCCGAAGAGGTTCTTCGTGGGGAAGAAGCTGAAGGTCGAGGCGGCGCCGAGCGAGCCGACCCGGTCGGGCCCGAGCGTCGCCCCAAAGGCCTGCGCGGCGTCCTCGATCACCGGCACGGACCCAGGAAGGTCGCCCAGCGGAGCCGGGCGGCCGAAGAGGTGGACCGCGAGAATCGCTCTCGTGCGCTCGCTCAGCCGATCGGCCGCGTCGCCCGGGTCGAGGTTGAGCGTGACGGGATCGATGTCGCAGAAGACGGGCGTGGCCCCCAGCCGGGCGATCGCCTCGGCCGTCGCGTAGAAGGTGAAGGCGGGGCAGACGACCTCGTCCCCCGGGCCGATGTCGAGCGCGTCCAGGACCAGCACGAGGGCGTCGGTGCCGTTGGCGACGCCGACGGCCTGGCCAACGCCGAGATACGCGGCCGCCTCCGCCTCGAAGGCCTGCACTTCGGGGCCGAGGATGAAGCGGCCCGAGTCGACGACGGCCGCGAGGCGCTCCTGGAGCTCATCCCGCAAGGGCGCGTACTGCGCCGTCACGTCGACGTGGGGGATACTCACGCCGGTCGAGTCTACCGGGGACGCCGGTGCCGTCCTCCTCAGACCGAGCGCTGAAGCGCGCGCCGGCGCAGGCGCCGCTGCCGTGCCCGCACGAGGAGGTAGACGATCCCCGCCACCACGAGGGCGATGATGGCGTAGTCGGCGAAATGCCAGGCGTCCTGGAAGCGCTCCCAGCCTGCGCCGAAGGCGAGCCCCGCCCCCGCCAGGCCGAAGCACCAGGGAATCGTCCCGAGGAAGGTGAGGACCGTGTAGCGGAGGAGCGGCATCTCCGCGATTCCGGCCGGGATGGAGATGAACGAGCGGACGACCGGAAGCACCCGCGAGACGAACACGGCCGCGTCGCCCCACCGGTCGAACCACGCCTCCGCCTTGTCGAGCTTCTCCGGCGTCACGTGCAGCCATCGGCCGTGCCGCTCCAGATACGGGCGGCCGCCGTAGAGGCCGATCGCCCAGCCGAGGATCGAGCCGAGCGTGTATCCGATCGTGCCCGCGGCGGCCATCGCCACGTACGCCCAAGCGGTGGAGTCGATCTCGCTTCCGAAGAGCACGACAGACTGCGCGGGGAAGGCGCCGATGGCGATCGCGCCCGCGTAGACCATGACGAGCTCGCTCGCCGCCGGCAGCACCGCGTCCACGAGCATGAGGACGAAGACGGCGTAGAGGCCGTAGTCGCCGATGACGCCGGTGACGGCTTCCGTGATCCCAGCCATCGGGCGAGTCTAGCCGTGGGTCGGCGAGAACCTCGACAGCGGGGGGCCCTATCGCGTCATGCGCTTGACGCGCACGCTCTGCTGGAGACTCGTACGTCCGATGGCGTTCGCCGCCCGCACGCGCACGACGAAGCGGCCGGAGCGGACGAACCTCCCGGCCCCGTTGCGGCCGTCCCAAACGACGGCGTAGCGGCCGCGGTCCAGCCGCCGGCGGCCGACGAGGTTGCGGACGACCCCTCCTCCCGGGCGGCGGATCGTCACCGACGTTGCGGCGCTCTTCGCCAGGCGGAACGAGATCACGACGCGACCGCCGTGCTTCCGCCATATCCGCATTAGACGCGAGGAGAGGTCGAGGAATCCGAGCGTCTTGTTGACGACGAAGGTGCGTCGCATCCTGCTCGTCCGCCCGGCGTCGTCGGTCGCCTCCGCGAGCCAGGTCCACCGGCCGTTGGCGAGCGACCGGCGGCTAAGCGTCTTCACGAACGTGCCGCGAGCGAGCGTCCCGCGGTAGAGCCAGCCCACACGGCCACTCGGCCGGACGAGACGGAGGCGCACCTTAGAGGGCCGCACGATCTTGGCCGCAAGCCGCTGACGGTCGCGGACACCGTCGCCGTTCGGCGAGAACGACCGGTGCCAAGGCCGAGGGGTGTAGACACCGTAGTAGACGATCTGGAGCGAGTCGGCGACGGCGCGCTCGAAGCCGTCGGAGGGATCGTTGAGCACCGTGGCGTTGAACGCCAGCGTCGTCGAGCCACCCCCGTCGAGCGCCATCGCCTCGACGGCGCCGAGGCGCACCATCTGCCGCGCGAGCTGCCCAATCGTGAGCCCCCAGCTCGCGGTGCTGCGTCCGTCGACAGCCACGAGCAGGATGCGGCCGTCGGCGGTCTGCCCCGCGGCGGTCCGCGGGTGGCGTCCACGGAGCTGGTCGCTGGTGAAGGCCTCGTCCGCCCGGTAGACCGGCCGGCCCTGGCGGACGAGGAGTGGACCGCCGCCGAGCGCGCTCTCGACGTCGCCCCACCAGGGGTCGAGCCCGAGAGCGATGCTGATCGGTGCACCACGGACCGCCTCCCTCCGGAGCTTCTTCCTCCAGAGGCCGCGCGCCTGGAGGACGGCGCCGCCCGCCGGGATCACATGGCCGCTCCCTTGGACGACGCGCACGACCTTCGCCGTGCGCTCGCGGTTGGGCACCGTCCGGCGGACGTCGGAGAGGATGGCCTCTGCCGCATAGGACCCATGCGGCGTGCGCCTGCCCCAAGTCGGCGTGAAGAGCGCGTAACCGGCCCGTCTAGGCAGCGGCCGGTTCAGCTGACGGACCGTGCGCGCCGGCTCGCCCTCGGCCCGCCACGTGCCGGAGAAGCCGATCCGGCCCACGCGCAGGCTTCCGTCGGCTCCCACGGCGAGGCTCGAGCGAGCGACGTGTGGCCCGGCGTCGAGGACGCCGCGGCGCAGGAGCATCCCGCTCGTGTGTCCGGTGTGCCAGCTGAAAAAGTCACCGTTCACGCCGACGAGGTTCGCCCGCCGGAGCAGCCCGCGCTGCATGCCGGTCACCGTCTGCCGGCCGGTGATGCGGTTCTCGGAGAGCAGGGGCTTGAGGTCGTAGAGCCCCCCCGGTTTGGGACCCACTACGACGTGGAGCACGAGCGGGCCCCCGTGGGTCCAGCGCACGTGCTTCGTGTACTTGACGCCAGGGAAGAGGCGGGTCGTCTTCGACCACGCTCCAGCCGGCGACGATGCCACAAGAGCCGCCAGCGCAAGGAGAAGGCAGCCCCGCTTCAGCACCCCGCTTAGGAGTCAAGCACAGCTCCCGGCGGCGTACAAGGGCGACGGAAACGACCTGCCGTCAGCTCCAGACCTTGACGTCTCGGTAGAGAGTGTCGCGCTGCACGGGCGTCTTCCCGAGCGCGCGGATCGCGCGCACGAAGTCCTCCGTGGTCGCGCGGTGCGTCGTTCCGGCCGCGGAGACGACGTTCTCCTCGATCATGACGGAGCCCATGTCGTCGGCCCCGAAGGAGAGCGCCACCTGCCCGACCTTCATCCCCTGCGTCACCCAGCTCGACTGGATGTGGTCGACGTTGTCGAGGTAGATGCGGCTGACCGCCTGCGTGAGCAGGTAGTCGAACGACGTCGGGTAGTGCGCGACGAGGGGGGCGAGACGGGTCCCCTGCGGCTGGAACGTCCACGAGATGAACGCGCGGAAGCCGCGTGTCTCGTCCTGGAGCTCGCGGATCCTGCGCATGTGCTCGACCCGCTCCGCGAGCGTCTCGACATGGCCGTACATCATCGTCGCCGTCGAGGACATCCCCAACCGGTGCGCCTCGCGCATGACGCCGAGCCATTCGGCCGACTTCGTCTTCTTCGGAGCGATGACGTCCCGCACGCGGTCGACGAGGATCTCCGCACCGCCGCCCGGGAGCGAGTCCAGGCCCGCATCGCGCAGGCGGGAAAGCGCCGCGGGAATCGAGATCTTCGACCGCCGCGCGATGTGCTGCACCTCCGGCGGCGAGAGGGCGTGGAGGTGGATCTTGTAGCGGGCCTTGATGGAGGCAAAGAGGTCCTCGTAGAAGTCGACGCCGAGATCGGGATGGTGTCCGCCCTGCATGAGGAGCGCGGTCCCGCCGACGGCAAGCGTCTCCTCGATCTTCTTGAAAATGACGGGCTTCGGGAGCAGGTAGCCCTCACGGCGGTCCCCCGGACGGCGGTAGAAGGCGCAGAAGTCGCAGTCCGTGTGGCAGATGTTCGTGTAGTTGACGTTCCGGTCGACGATGAAGGTGACGCGGCCCGGCTCGACCTTGCGGTTCCGGAGCTCGTCGGCCGCGCGCCCGACGGGCACGAGCTCGCGGCTCTCGAGAAGCGCGAGCGCGTCCTCGTCCGAGATGCGTTCGCCTGCGAGGGCCTTCTCGAGGACGGCGGCCACGATCATGCGCGGATCGGCTCCTCGGCGAGGAAGCGGAGCTCGGGGACGGTGGCGAGCTCGCCCGCGTCCCGCGCGAGCTCGAAGAACGAGAGGAGCCCGGCGCGCTCGCGCGGCCCGAAGCGGTAGCCGAGCTTCTCGAAGTACCGCGCGAGGAAGCCGGGCGGATAGCCGTAGAGCTCGCTCGCCTCGTGCGCCAGCACCTCGGGCTCTTTGCGGGCGCGCCGATGCGCCGCGAGCAGGGCCTCCTCGACCTCGAGGATCCCGGCCGGCGGCGGGTCGGGACAGGCGAAGACGGCGTAGACCATCGGAAGCCCTGTCCGCTCGAGCCAGAGCCTCCCGAGATCGTAGTGCGGCGTCGGGTCCTCGAACGCGCTCCGGAGAGCCGCATCTCCGATCAGGAGCTTGGCGTCGGCAGGCTCCCCGAGCGGCACATGCTGGGCGTCCGGAAGGAGCACGCGGACGAGGACGGCCGACGTCGCGCTCTCCGGCGTGACGGCGACACGCCTGATGCGCTCGAGAGGAACCTGCGAGACGAGCTGGATCGAGTCGACGGCCCCTTCGGAGGAAACGCAGAGCCGCGGGAGGATGCGGAGACGATCGGCGTTGCGCCCGTACTCGATCGACGAGATCGGAGCAAGGTCGATCTCGCCCGCTAGCAGGCGCGCGTTCAGCTCGGTCGGCACGCCGGGCACCTCGCGCACGTCCGCGTCGAGCCGGAAGAAAACCGGCGCCATGTTCACGTACGAGATCCGGCCGAGGCGGATCATGCGGACACCGGCTGGAAGAAGGTGATCAGGTTGCAGTCGAGATCGAGGGTGGCGAACTCGCGCGTTCCGAAGTCCGTGTCCTCGACTCCGTCCTTCGACACCGGATGAAGCACGTCGCTCTTGCTCAGGTCGTCGTACAGCTCGTCGACGCCCTCGACGACGATCCGGCAGCTCGCGGTCCCAGCGATGAACGACTCCGCCCCGGAGCGGACGGGCCTGTCCAGCGAGTCGCGGTCCCGCCAGCTGTCGTCGCTCGCCTCCCAGAGGTGCAGGACGGCGTCGTCCCGCCCGACGACCGCGAAGCCGCCGTCGTGATGCAGCACGTCGAAGCCCAGGCGGTCGCGGTAGAAGTCGACGGAGGCGGACATGTCGTGTACCGGCATCGCCGGGATCGTCTGGCCGAGGCGCGTCACGGGCTGCCCTCTTGCTTACACGCGCGCGCGTCATATCTCGGGTCCCGACCCGCCCCCCTGCTCGGCGTGAGCCTAACCGCGAATTCCGCGCGCGTGCGTCTCCAAACGTGACGAGTGCGCGCCATCTAGCCGGACCACCGCCGGAGCTCGTTGTAGAGGGTGTCCCGCTGCACGGGGATGCGCCCGGCCTCGCGGACGTAGCGGACGAGCTCCTCGACCTTCTGCTCCGTCTCCGTGCGCGCGCCGGCTGCGTGGAAGATCTCCTCGCGCACGACCGTGCCCTGCACGTCGTCGGCGCCGAAGTGGAGCGCGATCGCCGCGAGCGGCATCCCCATCATGATCCAGTACGCCTTCACGTGGGCGACGTTGTCGAGGAGGAGGCGCGAGACGGCGATCATCTTCAGGTCGTCGGAGCCGCTCGTGTGCTTCCAGCCGCGACGCTCGAAGACCGTGTTCTCGGGATGGAAGGCGAGCGGGATGAACGCGAGGAACCCGCCCGTCTCGTCCTGAAGCTCGCGCAGGCGGAGGAGATGGTCGACCCGCTCCTCGTACGTCTCCACGTGCCCGTAGAGCATCGTGCAGTGCGTCGGGATGCCGAGCCCGTGCGCGGTGCGGTGCGTGTGGAACCAGAAGTCCGGGTGCTCCTTGCCGGGGGCGATCAGGCGCCGCACGCGGTCGGCGAAGACCTCCGCCCCGCCGCCTGGGAGCGAGCCCAGGCCGGCGTCCTTGAGCTCTCTGAGCACCACCTCGTGCGAGAGCCCGGAGAGCTTCGTCATGTGGTGGATCTCGCTCGCCGTGAAGAGCTTCAGGTGCACGCCGGGGAGCGCCTCGTGGAGCCTCGCCACGATGTCGACGTAGTAGTCGAAGCCGACGTGTGGGTTCTCGCCGCCGACCATGTGGATCTCGGTGAAGCCCGTTAGCTCGCGCTGCCGGAGCGCGTCCTCGACGAGCTCCTCCGGGGTGTACGTGTACGCGTCGGCCTGCTTCTGGGTGACCGCGAAGGCGCAGAACTTGCACTTCACGCGGCAGACGTTCGACTGGTTCAAGTAGAGGTTCTGGACGAAGTAGGCCTCGTCCCCGCCGCCGCGCAGACGCCGCGCGGTGTCGGCGAGCTCCCCGAGCTGGAGGAGATCGTCGGACTCCATGAGGGCGAGCCCGTCCTCGAGGTCGAGCCGCTCGCCGGCCTCCACCTTCGCACGGACCTGGTCGAGCACGGGCGCCTGCGCGAGAGTCGCCATCACGCCTCTCTGTCTACCACGAGGTGGGTGAGCGCCTCGA
>DASQWP010000089.1:0-2723 GCA_035640195.1 Gaiellaceae bacterium
CCGCCGCCGTCCAGGAGGAGCGCTGTCCCCGAGCCCAGGGTGCCGTCGAGGAAAGCCTTGATGTAGCCGACCCGGAGAAGGTCGTCGCCGAAGCCGGATGCGAGGCCGACGTCTGCAAGCGCGTCCAGGTGCTCGTGCGGGAGCGACTGCCAGACGCGCACCGTGAGGCTGTCCTCGTCGCGCAACCGCTGGAAGAGCGCGAGCGCGCCGAGCCAGCCGTCCTTGTCGTGGACGGCGGTGACCCCTCGTGAGCTCGCCAACCTGAGCCCGGCCCGCATGGCGTCCAGCCACTCCGCGGGCGGGGTCTCCCGGTAGACGAAGCGCTCCCGGAACCGCCACGCGGACTCCTCGCGGAGCACGCCCGTCGGCTCGCCGTGCTCGTCCTCCTCCACGACTCCGCCGGGAACGGCGAGGCTCCCGTCGGCGCGCGCGAGGGCGGCAGAGTTGAGCCAGAGGCTGTGACCGTCCTTCGCCATGAGCGCGACGGGCACATCACCGGTGACGGAGTCGAGTGACTCCTTCGTCGGCTCGACGGCGGGCGACCAGTCGCCGCTCCGCCACCCCGTCCCGCGGATCCAACCGCCGCCCGAAGCGGACGCCGCCGCGTCGGCGACGCGGGCCACCGCCTCCTCGAGGGTGCCCGTGCCCTCGAGGCGCACCTGGCGCTGTGCGATCGACCACTGCATGAAGTGGACGTGGGAGTCAGTGAAGCCGGGGAGGACGCAGCGGCCGCCGAGGTCGACCCGCTCGGGGCTCGCGAGCTGCCGCTCGTGCGTCCCGATCCCGCCCGCGATCCACTCGCCCGCGAGGGCGAGCGCCCGCGCGACGGGGAGCGCCGGGTCGAGCGTACGGATGACACCGTTCTCGAGGATCACGCGACGAGCTCCCCGCAAAGATAGAGCTTGCGGTCGCGAACCTCGCTCTCCTCCAGCAGCCGGTGCGGCTGGAACTCGTGGGGCCCGAGCAGGTGGAGCACCTCCCCGCCCCGCGCCGTCAGGAGCTCGGCGATGAATCGCCGATGGCAGCGCCACCAGAGCGTCTCGGCGCACATGAAGCACGGTGCGGGCTCGGCGAGCGCGGCGGCCAGCGCCTCCTGCCAGGCCGGCGATCCCATGCGCGCCGCGTAGCTCCTGAAAGCGGCCTCGCGGATACAGGCGAAGCGCTCCTCGCCGGGCTCTCCGCTCACCCGGCCGCCGAGCTCGACCGCGTGGACGTAGGAGATGCCGGCCTCGGCGAGAGTCCCCGCGAGAGCCGCTTGGTTGAACTGAGGATTCCGCCGCGAGCCGGGGAAGCGGCGCACGTCCACGAGCGTCCCGACCCCGGCCCGCGTGAGCGTCTCGACGAGCTCTTGCGCGGGGCGAGTCCCGTGTCCGATCGTCCAGATGCGCATCCCCCCCGATTAAACGCAGATGCCCCGGGACTCGGCGAGGAGCCGGTCCAGCGTGACCCGCAGGTCGGCCGCGGGGCTCATGACGTCGATGTCGGCGGCTTCTTCGTTCATGCCGCCCGTCTCGCCCGCGGGCGCGAGCCTTGTGGTCTCGGCGCTCTCGTCGTCCCCCTGCAGGCCGCGAGCCCCAGGGCCCCGACCACGACGAGGGTGATGAGCGCCAGGAGCGTCCTCAGCCTCATCTTCCCTCCCGTTTGCTAACCGGGCCAGGCCCTGGTTCACAGGGGGCTAAGGTCGGTTCGACCCGAACAATCCGGCGGAGTCCCGGCATCGTATGGCGGGACGATGATGCGCCTGGTCTTCCTAGCGCTCCTCGCGCTCGCCCTCGCGGCCTGAGCTCGTCGGCGCCGGCAGCGCGGGCACGGACGGCACGACCACCGACGAGACCCCGACCGAGGACGACGGCGGCTACGACTACGAGTGCCTCCGAGCGGCGCGACGAGGGTTAGGCGATCCAGCCGACCTCGCGGGCCTCGATGGGGAGCCGGATCAGCGGAGCGCCCGGCTCCTCGAGGTTCATGAGCCAGATGCTCGCCCGCGTGGCGAGGGCGAGCCACTGCTCGCCGGGCGACCAGGCGACGGCGCGCACCGTCGTGAGCCCCTCGGGGAACGCGACGTTGCGCGGAGCCTTGCCCACGCGCACGACCATGGGCCCGTCGTCGTCGACGACGACGTAGCGGCCGAGCGGGCTGGCGCGCAGCGAGCGCGGCTCAAGGCCGCTGAACATGCGATACAGGAACCTGCGGCCCGTGAACACGGCGACGAAGTCCGGGTAGCTGCCGCCGACGAGGACCGCGAGGCGATCCCCGGAGATCCACGCGAGATCGCGCGCGACGTAGGGCGGCTCCTCCGTGACGAACGGGTGCGGGGCGGCCCGCGCGAGGTCGGCGCGCGAGAGCAGCACGCGGCGGCAGCGAATCTCCCGGCGGCAGGGGACGAGTTGCAGGACCTGGCCGTGCTCGACGAACGTGGGTGGCTGAGAGAGAGCTGTGGGGGGCGGAATCGTGCAGCCGGCTTCCATCGGCCCGCTTCCCGGAGCCCGGGCGGGCCGGGCGGCGGCCTCGGGGAGCTCCGCGGGATCCAGCCCGGGCAGGCGGAGAGCGTGCAGCCGGCAACGCCCGTCCGCATGGAGGAGCACGCCGCCGATTCCGGCCTCCCTCAGCTGTGTCCCGAGCGGGGGCGCCGGCGTCCGGGTCGAGGTGGGTCGACCCGTGCGATCCGCGTCCTTCGGGCGAAGTGCGTCGACGGCGGCGGCGACTCCGACTGCCGCCACGGC
>DASQWP010000090.1:0-7028 GCA_035640195.1 Gaiellaceae bacterium
CTCGGCGGCGCGCTCTCGCCGCTCGACGGCGTCGAGCCGCAGCATCTGCGGATCGACGAGCTCGTCCGCCGCGTCGAGCGGAACGGCGTCGAGGAAGTCGTGCTCGCCACGAACCCGAACATGACCGGCGAGGCGACCGCGGCCTTCATAGCCGACCGGCTCCGAGAGCGGACGCGCGTCACCCGTTTGGCGAGCGGTCTGCCCGTCGGCGGCGACCTCGAGTACGCAGACGAAGTCACCCTGGGCCGCGCGCTCGCCGGCCGGCGCGAGATGTCTTGACATCCGCGGGCGGACATGAAAGAGTGCCTGTGCTGAACCGGGCGGCCTTCGGGTCGGTCGGTTCAGCGTCTTAAGGGGACTCTCTTCGACACGGTCTCGGCGCACTTGCGCGCGCCCCGCGTGCGCCGTCGCGCGGTACGCTCGAAGCGGAGGGAGGTCAGCGGTGGCCCCAGGGAACGGCGGGGCCGGCGCCTACAATCGGCGGAGTGACGGAGACCGCGTTCGAGACGCTACCCGCCGTCGAGCCCGCCGAGCCGCGCGCGGCCGCCGGCACGGTCGTGATGAAGTTCGGCGGCACTTCCGTGGCCGATCCGGAGAAGATCCGCCGCGTGGCCGCACGGCTCGTCGAGGCGAGGCGCGCAGGCGGGCGCGTCGTCGGCGTGGTCTCGGCGATGGGCCGTCACACGGACGAGCTCGTCGCGCTCGCGCACAAGGTCTCGCCGGGGCCGAAGCCGCGCGAGCTCGACATGCTCATCTCGGTAGGCGAGCGCATCTCCTGCGCCCTCGTCGCCATGGCCATCGCCGACCTCGGCCGCGACGCGATCTCGCTCACCGGCTCGCAGGCCGGCATCGTCACCGACACGGTGCACGGGAAGGCGAAGATCGTCGAGGTGAAGGCCCACCGCATCCACCGCGCACTCGACGAGGACCGGATCGTGCTCGTCGCCGGCTTCCAGGGGGTCTCGACCGACTTCGACATCACGACGTTGGGACGCGGCGGCTCCGACACGACTGCGGTCGCCCTCGCAGCCGCGCTCGGCGCCGACGCGTGCGAGATCTACACGGACGTCGACGGCGTCTTCACGGCCAACCCGCGCGTCGTGCCCGGGGCGCGCAAGCTCCACGCCGTGAGCTACGAGGAGATGCTCGAGATGGCCGCCTCGGGCGCGACCGTGCTTCAGCTACGCTCGGTCGAGTTCGCCCGCAACCACGGCGTCAAGCTGCACGTGCGCTCGACGTTCACCGACGAGGCGGGCACGTGGATCCGGGAGGAGGACGAGCGCATGCTGGAGAAAGCGTTGATCTCGGGTGTCATGCACACGCTCGAGGAAGCCGTCTACGAGGTCGACGGGGTCGCAGGGGCCGACCTCTTCGAGGCGCTCGCGGAGGCGTCCGTCAACGTCGACACGATCATCCAGACCGGCTCCGGCATCGTCTTCTCCGCCCCGCTCGACGACCGTCGCGAGGTCGCAGCCGCCCTCGACCGGCTCGGCGCGACATGGTCGGAGCGCGAGCTCGGCAAGGTGAGCGTGGTCGGAGCCGGGATGAAGAGCCACCCGGGCGTCGCGGCGCGGACCTTCGTCACCCTGCGGGAGCTCCGAATCGAGCCCAAGTACGTGGCGACGTCCCCCATCAAGATCGCCTTCTTCTGCGCGCACGAGGACGTCGAGCGCGCCGTCGCCGCCCTGCACGAGACCTTCGAGCTCTCCTCGCCCGACGCGGAGCGACAGCATGCCTAGGATCGGCGTCGTCGGCGCGACCGGCGCAGTCGGCACGGTCACGCTCCAGCTCCTCGCCGAGCGCGGCTTCGCCGACGTGCGCGCGTTCGCCTCCTCCCGCTCCGCGGGTCGAGCCCTTGCCTGCGGAGACGGCGAGCTCGAGGTCGAAGAGGCTACACCCCGGTCGCTCGCCGCCGGCGATCTCGACCTCCTCTTCTTCTCCGTCGGAACGGAAGCGAGCCGGGAGCTCGTGCCGCACGGCGTCGAGGGCGGCGCCGTCTGCATCGACAAGTCGGACGCCTACCGGCTCATGGACGGGATCCCGCTCGTCGTCGCCGGCGTCAACGACGACGCCCTGAACGGCGACGCGATCGTCGCGAACCCCAATTGCTCCGCCATGCAGCTCGCGTGCGCGCTGAAGCCGCTCCACGACGCGGCCGGGCTCGCGCGGGTGCGCCTCGCCACGTACCAGTCGGCCTCGGGCGCCGGCGATGCCGGAATCGAGCGCCTGCGCGCGCTCGCCTCCGCCGAGGGCGACCTCTCCATGGACTGGGACCTCGAAGGCGAGGAGTTCAGCGAGGAGTGGAAGCTCCGCGAGGAGACGCGCAAGATCCTCGCCCTCCCCGACCTGCCGCTCCACGCGACCTGCGTCCGCGTGCCGGTGCTCGTCGGCCACGCCCAGGCCGTGTGGATCGAGACGGAGCGGCCGCTCTCTCCGGCCGAGGCGCGCGAGGCGCTCGCGGCCTCAGAGCAGGTCGAGTTGGCCGAGCTCCCGACGGCCAAGGATGCCGCCGGCCGCGACAAGGTCCTCGTCGGACGTGTCCGCAGCGACACCGCCGGCGAGGGAGGGCTCGCGCTCTGGGTCGTGAACGACAACCTGCGCAAGGGCGCGGCGCTGAACGCCGTCCAGATCGCCGAGCTGCTGCTCGCGCGGCGGCTACTGCCGGCCTAGCAGGCCAAGCGACAGGCGGCGCAGAATCCGCCGGCGCCGCTTGCGCGCCTCGAACTGCTCGCGCTCCCGCGCCAGCCGACGCTCGACGTACTCGCGAAACTGGCGTTCCTCCTGCGCCCAGCGGGCGCGGGTCTTCGGATCAATCGTCTTCTTCGCCACCGTCTTCGAGCAACGTGATGATGTAGTTGACCTTACCCTCGATACGCATCAGCGCGAGCAAGACGGCGCCCCGTTTACCCGGCTCGAGCGGCGGCATCTCCACGCGGAGCATGCTCGCCGATCGCCGCGGACCCGACAAGATGGCCCGAGAGGACTACGGCCGCTGCGGCACGGGCGCCGGCTCGAAGGCCTCCTTGACCTTCCGCCAGGCCCTCGCCCTCAATCCCTCCTCGGCGGGCTGGAGCCCGCCCAGTTCCAGGCGGGCGAGCGCGACGTCACCGTCCCAGCGAACGGCGTGGAAGCCGAAGTCGGCGAGGAAGTCCGAGGGGAAGATCGTCCGGTGGACGAGGAAGCGCTCGTACGCCTCCTCCCCCTCCGGGTAGCGGTAGCCGAACGTCTCGAGCGCCTTGACCCCGCGGTCGCGGGCCTCCCCGATCACGGAGAGGAAGAGGCTCTGGAGAACCCACGGCGCGCGCAGGTCGACGAGGTACGCGCACGTGACGAGAACGGCGTCGTCCGAGGGCGGGCCGCCCGGGAGCTCCCAGGCGCGGGGAAAGTGGCCGGCCGGACCGTACTGCATGAAGCCGAGGAGGCGCTCGCCGTCGCCGTGGTAGAGCATGCCCCAGGATCCCCACTGCTCCTCGATCCGCTCGGCCCACCGTCCCTTGGCGGCCTCCCGCTGGCTGCGCGACTGCCAGAAGACGCAGGTCGCGCAGACCGCGGGAGCGTCCATGACGGTCGCGGTCGTGACGGGCTGGAGCCGATAGCCCACCGGGCGAGTCTACTCCCGCGACTTCAGCGTGAGCACGGTCGCTTCCGGCCGAGCCAGGAAGCGAAACGGGACGAGCGTCGTCCCGAGTCCGCGGGAGACGTGAAGGGCCCCGCCGGCCCGCTCGAAGAGCCCTTCCCAGTAGGCCGCGCGGAGCTGCGAGAGGCGGAGCTTGCCGCCGGGAGCCGGCAGGCAGATCTGGCCCCCGTGCAGATGCCCTGCGAGGACGAGATGGTACGCGCCCGGGGGAAGACGGTCGGCATCCTCCGGGAAGTGGGTCAGGAGGATGCGCAGATCGGCGTCCGGGTTCACGAGCCCGCTGAGGCCGAGATGCCGACGCCGGGGGTCGGCACCGGCGATCTGCACGAGCCGCCCCCCGATCTCGAGCTCCGCCGCCTCGTGCTCGAGCAGATGGGCACCCGCGCCGTCGAGCCGCGAGAGGTCGGCGGGCCGGCTGAAAGGGTCGCGCGTGGCCGCAACGTCGTGGTTGCCGAGTACCGCGAAGACTCCGTGCGGAGCCTCGAGCCGGGCGAGGGTTCGCCGCAACGCCGCCTCGCCGCGGGGGCGGCTGACGAGATCGCCGGTGACGGCGACGAGGTCGACGGGACGGCCCGGGGCCCAGTCCGTTGCGCGTGCAAGCGCGCAGGCGTTGAGCGAGAGCGTTCCGAGGTGGAAGTCGGATAGGTGGAGGATCCGGAAGCCGTCCAGCTCCGGCGGCAGGCCGCCGAGGAAGACGTCCCGTTCGACGAGCTCCACCCACTGGGCCTCCCAGAGCGACCACGCGAGCGCGCCCGCGGCGGCGCCGGCCAGCGCGGGGAGCATCTAGCGTTCGCGCGAGCGCGCGAGGCCCCGGCGGAGCCGCTCGCGGGCCTGCTCGATCTCCTGGCGGAGCTGCTCGGTCCGCTCCCGACCGCCGTTGCGCGCGGCTTCGGCCGCGCCGGCCCGCCGGCGCGAGGCGACCAGCGCCGCGGCCGCCGCGCCGAGAAGGAGTACGAGGAGGCGCCTGGACACGCGAGGATTCTAGGAGCTCGAGACAAAGGGCGGGCCCGGTCTCCTCGGAAAGACCGGGCCCGTAATGCCCCTCCGTTCTCTAAGACGCCGCCCGGAGGGAAAACTTGCGCCCGCTGTGCCTACGAGGGCGCTTCCAGCTTCTCGAGCATGGGATCCAGCGGGACGACGTGCCGCTTGAAGCGAAGCTCGGACTCCTCGAGGCCGGCCGCTACGCCGATCAGCTGCGACAGGTGCAGGATCGGCAGCTGGTACCGCCTGCCCGTCTGCGCCTCCAGCTTCTGCTGCCACGCGTCCAGGGACAGGTGGCAAAGCGGGCAGGGCGTCACCATCGCGTCCGCGCCCGCCTCGAGCGACTGCTCGATCGGCTGGATGAGCTCCCCGAGCGCCGTCTCCTCGCGCGCCTGGATGATGGGGAAGCCGCAGCACTTGATCTTCGCGGGGTAGTCGATCGCCTCGCCGCCGCAGGCCTCGATGATCGCCTCCAGCGTCCACGGCCGGTCGGGGTCCTCGAATCCGAGCAGCTTCGAGGGGCGCAGGATCTGGCAGCCGTAGAACGGGGCCACCTTGAGCCCTTTGAGGCCCTTGTGCGCGACGCCCTTCAGGCGCTCCACGCCGTCGCCCTCGGCTATCAGCCAGAGCAGATGCTTGACGTCCACTGTGCCCGCGTACGGCGGCGCGCCCACTCGCTCGAGGTTCTCGCTCACCCGGATGCGCAAGGCGTCGTCGTTCTGAAGCTGGAAGTTGGCCTGCCGCAGGTTGAGCGTGCAGACGTTGCAGATCGTCATCAGGAGGTCGTTGCCGGTCGCCTCGGCGTAGCCGAGGATGCGGGCGTTCAGGTGGAGGTAGTAGTCCGGCTCCGCCTCGTGGATGTCGCCCGCGCCGCAACAGGTGACCGCGTCGAGCTCGTCGAGCTCGATCCCGAGCTTGGGGCAGAGCGCCTGCGTCGAGGAGTCGAGCTCCTTGGCCGAGAGCGAGGCGAGGCAGCCCTTGTAGTACGCAACCCGCATTCCTCACCCCTCCGCGGGGGGGACCGGCTCCCCCGGGGTCACCTCGGGCGCGTCGCGGCGGGCGCCGCCCTCGTCCGTGTGCTCGATGCGCGCGAGCGCCCGTTCCCCCTGGACGATCCCGGCGGCGCCTTCGCGACCCTGCGCCCGCACGACCTCGTGGAGGGCCCGGGCCTCCTGCACCCGGTCGGCCACGTGGGGTGGGATCGGGAGAGGCACCTTGCCCCTGCGGAAGAGCGACAGGGCGAAGCGCGTCTCCTTGACGGCGGAGACGACGCCCTGGGTCTTCGGCACGAGCTCGGTCTCGCGCAGCCAGCCGGTCGTCTTGGCCGAGTGGACGAACCACTTCGCGTGCTTCGCCCCCATGTCGCGGTCGATCCCCTCGGCAACGGACTCGGCGCCGAGCTTGGCGATGGCGTCACGCGGGTCGACGCCCTTCGGGCAGCGCTCGTTGCAGAAGTAGCAGCGGGTGCAGTCCCAGATTCCGTGCTCGTCGTTGTAGGCCTCGAGCCGCTCCACCTTCGCGCGGTCGCGGGGGTCTCCGACGAAGCGAAAGCCCTTGGCGAGCGCGGCCGGCCCGAAGAACTCCGGATCGGACTCCATCGAGTTGCACTCGGAGACGCAGCAGCCGCACATGATGCAGAGCGCCTCCTTGTGGATCGGGTTCATCTCCTCCTGGGAGTGACGGAACTCGCCCTGCTCCGGCAGCTCCTCGTAGCCCGTGTCGAGCCAGGGCTTCATGTTGCGGACCTTCTGCCAGAACGGCCCCATGTCGACGACGAGGTCCTTGAGGACCGGCATGTTCCCCATGGCCGAGATCACCGGAACGTGGCCGCTCTCCGCGAACGGCTTCATGCGCGTCTTGCAGGCGAGCACGGCGGCCCCGTCCATCCGCATCCCGCAGGATCCGCAGATCATCATGCGGCAGCTCTTGCGGTAGGCGAGCGTGCCGTCGACCCGGTCCTTGATCAGGTCGAGGACGTCGAGGAGCGTCGCCCACTCGGGCGCGTCCAGCTCGAACGTCTCGAGCTTCTTCTCGCCGCTCTCGGCGTCGTAGCGCCAGATCTTGAGGGCCAGGTCCATTTAGTCGCTGCCTCCCTGGAGCGAGTCGCCGCCGAACTCCGCCACCTGATCGGCAGGCGGAAGGTCGATGTCGATCTCGGCGCCGAAGTCGAAGAACTCCATGGTCATCGTCTCGGTCGATCCTTCCCCGGCGGGAAGCGGCCCCTCGAAGCGCACTCTACGCAGAAGACCGTCGTCGCCGACCCAGACATCGACCTTGTCCGCATCGAGCGTGCCCCGGAAGTGCGTCGTATCGGCACCGCGGACCTCCTCGACTCCGATCTCGGCGAAGTCCGCCTCGGCGGAGAGCTCTCGGAGCAGCCTGGTCGGGTCGCCTTTGCTGAATGCGAGGA
>DASQWP010000091.1:0-10544 GCA_035640195.1 Gaiellaceae bacterium
CCCCCGTCGCCCTTGCGGGAGATCTCGTCGCCCCGGTACGTGCGCACGTCCACGCCCGCCTTCTCCATTCTACGGCGGGTCTCGTCGTTCCCCTCGAGCGCGAGCGCGACACGGGGAGCGAGAGCCAGCACGTTGGGCCCCATCGTCGCGAACTCGTCCTCCGGCACCTCGACGAGCTCGATCCCGCGCTCTGCCAGGAGCTGAACGAGGCGGACGGGCAGGAGCGGCAAGTAGGCGAGCGCCAGGTCGGGGGCGAGCGGCGAGAGCAGTGACATGAGGTGCAGCACCTCGCCCGCGCCGTTCAGGTGCGGGAGGTCGAACGCGATCACGTCGACGTCAGGAAGCGCCTCGCGGAGCGCGCGGGCGCCGGCCTCGTTCGTGCGGTACCCGATGCCCACGAGGAGGGTCCGCTGGTCGAGCCAGAGCGTGTCTCCGCCCTCGGCCAGCGCGGGCGCCTCGAGACGGGCGGCCGTGGGCACGCCGGCCTCGACGAGGTCCGCCGCGATCGTGTCCACTTCGCCGCGGCGACCCTCTTTGCCGGGACGCAGCAGGAGCGCGCCCCGGTCGGCGACGAGCGCCGGGTCGTAGACGTAGATCGAGTCCGGGTCGCCGCCGTGCGGCGTCTCCGCCAGGATCACCTCCGCCCCGGCTTCGGCGAGGAGAGCCCGGAACGCCTCGTGCTCCGCGGCCATGCGGGCGGGATCCGGCTCCGCACGCCATCCGAACGCGCGCCAGAGCGCCCGGTCCTCGGAGCGGGGGGCGCGCACGAGCACCCGCAAGAGGCGTCCGGTCATGCTCTGACACCCGAACTGACGGGCGGTAACCTCCATCCCGGTGGAGACTACTGCTCGGCTCATGGGCCTCGAAGCCGGAGGAGGCTGCGCGGCCAAGTACTCCGCGGCTCGCCTGGAGCAGCTCCTGGCCGGCTTTGCGCCGGCCGCCTCGGAGAACCTCCTCGTCGGCCTCGCGCCCTCCGACGACGCAGCCGTGTACAAGCTCGACGACGAGCGGGCGCTCATCTTCACGACCGACTTCTTTCCGCCGATGGTGGACGACCCCGCGGTCTTCGGGGCGATTGCGGCCGCGAACGCGCTGAACGACGTCTTTGCCATGGGAGGGCGGCCCCTGCTCGCGCTCTCGATCGCCGCGTTCCCGGAGGAGCTGCCGCTCGAGGTGGTGCGCGCCGTCTTCGACGCCGCCGCCGCCAAGGTCGCCGAAGCGGGCGCCTTGCTCGCCGGGGGCCACACGCTCCGGGACGCGGAGCCGAAGTACGGGCTGGCCGTCGTCGGCACGGTTCATCCCGACGCGCTGTGGCGCAAGAGCTCCGCCCGGCCGGGTGACGTGCTCTTCCTCACCAAGCCGCTCGGGACGGGGCTCGTCCTCACCGGCGCGCGCAAGGGGATCTTGGGGGTGGACGAGGAGGCCGAGGCGTTGCGGCGCATGGCCGAGCTGAACGGCCGGGCGGCCGACCTCCTGCGCGGCTTCGAGCCGAGCGCCGTCACCGACGTGACCGGCTTCGGCCTCTTCGGGCACGCGCACGAGGTGGCGGAACGGAGCGGCGTCCGCCTCGTCCTCGAGGGCGGAGGGCTTCCCTCGCTCCCGGGCGCGCTCGCCGCAGCCGAGGCGGGCATCCTCACGGGCGGCGACGCCCGCAACCGCGACTTCGCCGCGCGGGCGGTCTCGCTCGACGGCACCTCGGATGCGCTCGCCGCGCTCGGCTACGACCCCCAGACGTCTGGCGGGCTCCTCGCCTCCCTCCCCGCCGAGAAGGCGGCTGTGCTCGAGGCGCGCTTCGCCGCCGAAGGGCTCTTCCTCGCCCGCGTCGGGCGGGTGGAGGAGGGAAGCGGCGTGGCGGTCGCCTGATGGAGGCCGGCGCCCCCACGGCGCGCGCCCGGCTCCGCTCGCTCACGGTCTCTCCCGAGACCTTTCGCAAGCTCGCGTATGCGGCGCTCGCCGCGCTCCTCCTCATCGTGGTCTCGGGGGCAACCGTTCGCCTCACGGGCTCCGGACTCGGCTGTGAGAACTGGCCGCGCTGCGGCGAGACCTTCCTCCCGCCGAAGGACTACCACGCGTTCGTCGAGTTCGGGAACCGCGCCGCCGGCTTCGCGGTGGGGATCGCCACCCTCGTCGCGGCGATCGGCGCCTTCCGCGTGCCCGGGTTGCCGCGTTGGCTGCTCTGGAGTGCCGTCGCGCTTCCGTTCAGCGTGCTCGCGCAGGGAATCCTCGGCGGCATCACGGTGATCCTCGAGCTGCATCCTCTCATCGTCATGGGCCACTTCCTTCTCTCCCTCGTCGCCATCGCGCTTGCGCTCGTCGTCGCGCTCGGCGCCCGCGACCACGCGCGCACCCCAACGGCGGAGGGCCCGCTCGGCGCCGCCTGGCTCGCTCTTGCCCTCGTGCCGAGCGCGCTCGCGCTCGTCGTCTCGGGGACGCTCGTGACCGCCGCCGGACCCCACTCGGGGGGCGAGGACATCGCGCGCTTCGGCAACACCGTCGAGGCGCTGCACATCCACATCGGCGCCACGGCCGTCTTCGGCGTCGCCTTCCTCGGCCTCCTGGCGATGCTCCTGCTGGAGCGCCGCCGCGCGCGGGCCGAGCTGATGCTGGCGGGCGGAATCCTCACGCTTCTGCTCGCGCAGATGGCGGTGGGAGAGGTGCAGTGGCGCCAAGGGCTGCCCTGGGGCCTCGTTCTCGTCCACGTGACGCTCGCCACGGCGGTCTGGGCCGGCGTCGTCACCCTCGCCGCCCGCGTGGTGCTCAGGAGGCGGGCCCGCCTCCCGTAGACTGCGCCCATCGCAGGGCATCTCCGCATCGAGCGCCGCCCCACGCTGCGCCGCCCGGTGCTCGTGGCCGCCTTTCGCGGCTGGAACGACGGGGCACAGGGGGCATCGCTGGCGGCGAGCTACCTGGCGCAGAGCTGGAAGGCCCGGCGCTTTGCCGACGTCGACCCGGAGGAGTTCTTCGACTTCCAGGCGGTGCGGCCGCACGTGCGGCTGGAGGAGGGCTTGACGCGCCGCGTGGACTGGCCCGAGAACGCCTTCTACCACGCGGCCGTCCCCGGATCCGAGCGCGACGCGGTCCTGCTCCTCGGCGTCGAGCCCAACATGCGCTGGCGGACGTTCTGCGACGAGGTCGTTGGCCTCGCCCACGACCTCGAGGTCGACCTCGTCGTCACGCTCGGGGCCCTGCTGGCCGACGTCCCGCACACGCGCCCGGCGCCGGTGACCGGCTCGGCAACTGACCCGCAACTCGTCGAGGAGCTCGGACTCGCCGCCTCCCGCTACGAGGGCCCGACCGGGATCGTCGGCATCCTCCACGACTCCTGCCGCGGGGCGGGGATGCCGTCGGCGAGCCTCTGGGCGGCCGTGCCTCATTACGTCTCGCTCGCGGCCAGCCCCAAGGCCGCCCTGGCCCTCTGCCGGCGCCTCGGCGACCTGCTCGGCACGGGCCTCGAGCTCGGTGACCTCGAGCGCGCCTCCGAAGCGTACGAGCTCCAGGTCAGCGCCGCCGTCTCCCAGGACGAGGAGACCGAGGCCTACGTGCACGAGCTGGAGCAGCGCCGCGACACGCTCGGCGAAGAGCTCGACGTGCCGTCGGGCGACACGCTGGCCGAGGAGCTGACCCGCTTCCTCCGCGAGCATGAGGAGCGGAGCCGCCGCGAGGGCGAGGAGAGCTAGATGGTCAGTCCTCGCGCAAGCACTAGCCGAACGTGAAGGCGTAGGCCTCCGTCCCGGGCGAGAAGCGGAGGTCGAGCACGTGCTCCGTCTTCGGGCCGGGGATCCGCGCGAGCGTGTAGAGATCGTCCTCGGGCACGCGGACGCTCCTCAGTTGCCGACCGTCCAGCCGCACCTCGACGGTCTCGCTCGCTCCGTTCGTCCCGAGGACGAGGAAGACGTTCGCGCCGACGAAGCGGAGGCGAAGACGTGCGTCCTCGCCGGCCACGATCCGCTCCTCCTCGACCGTCCAGCGCCCGCCGTAGGCCAGGGTGTGGACCGGCAGCGAGGCCGGGATGGCGTAGTCGGCTTCCCTGCCGGCGGCGACGGGCCCGCCGACGAAGCGGTCGAGCCGCTGCCACCCGAGGTAGCTCTCCGGCGTCTGCTCTCCGCGCGGAGTCCGGTCCGGTAGCCCGGAGGAGACCGGCTCCGGGAGCCCCTCCTCGGCGAGGAGCGTGCGAATGACCCTCTCGCTCTCCTCGTAGTCGCCCTCGCCGATATGGGCGTAGCGGAGGTGGCCGCGACGGTCGACGAAGTACTTCGCGGGCCAGTAGGCGTTCCGCCAGGCGCGCCACGTCTCGAACTCGTTGTCGAGCGCGACCGGGTACTCGATCCCCAGATCGTCCACGGCCCGGCGCACGTTCCCGGGCACCCGCTCGAAGGCGAACTCGGGCGAGTGGACGCCGACGATCACGAGGCCGGCGTCCTTGTAGGCCTCGTACCACCTGGTCACATGGGGAAGCGTGCGGAGGCAGTTGATGCAGGAGTAGGTCCAGAAGTCGATCACCACGACCTTCCCGCGCAGGTCGGCCAGTACGAGGGGCTCCGTGTTCAGCCACTCTTCGATGCCCTGGAGCTCCGGTGCCGGACCGAAGTCGCCGAGCTCGGAATCAGCGGGCCTGGCGGGCCTGCCGACGAGCTCTTCCAGCTCCGACTGTGCGGCCGCGCTCTCCTCCAGCCCCTGGAGCGCCCGGGTGTAGGCGGGAACCCGCGTGGCGAGGCGGAGGTCGAGCCCGAGGGCCATGAGGACGGCGACCGCGACGATCGCGCCGCCGAGCGCGCGCCGCACGATCGGCGCCCGCGCCCGGAGCGGCGCCGTCGAGAGACCGCGCCGCGCCGCGATCGCCAGGCCGAGGAGGACGAGCCCCGCGCCGAGGGAGTAGGCGAGCGTTACGAGGACGGCATCGACGGTGACGTCCTCGGTCGCCGCGAGGAGCGCGATCGCGGCGATGATGGGGCCTGCGCACGGCGTGAAGAGGACGCCGAGGTTGACGCCGAGCAGGAAGCCTCCGCCCACGTCGCCGGGCCGGCGGCGGCCGAGCGCCTGCAACGGTCGCTCGAGCAGGCGACCCAGCGGGGGCCAGACGACCGAGAGGCCGAGCAGGAGGACGGCTGCGATCGCGACGTTGCGCAGAAGGTCGTCCGGCAGCCCCAGAGCGGCGAGGATCGCCGCCGCCGCGAGGGTGAAGACCGTGAACGAGAGGACGAGGCCCAGGACGATCGCGTACGGCCTGCGCCGGTCGCCGCCCGCACTCGCTGCGAAGAGGATCGGCAGGACCGGGAGGACGCAGGGAGAGACCGCCGTGACGACGCCGGCGACGAAGGCGACGCCGAGCAGGATCAGCATCGTCGAGAAATGCTAGCCGGGAGTCCTGAACGGACTCTTACGAGCTCGTCTGCTGGGCCGGCTCGGCGGAGGGGCGGCGGTTGGGCCCCTTCTCCGCCTTCTCGTGCTCCGCCTGGCGCTGTTGCTTGGCGTTCTCGACCTTCTTGCGCTTCTTGCGCCGTCGCCGGCGCGACTTCCCGGAGGGAGGCTTCGGGGCGGGGAGGTTGTCGGCGAGCGCGTTCGCGACCTCGGAGAGCGAGCCGACCCGCCCGCGAACGCCCTCGATGAGGCGCTGCGCGGTCGGCGTGTACGCCTCGGCGGAGGCGAGGAGCGCGACGGCGACGTGAACCGGCTGCTCGAGCGCGACGTTGACGAGCCGGGCTGCGTTTTCCTCGTGTCGATGCCCGCGCGAGTTCGTGAGCGCCCCGAGCAGGCGCTTCGCCTCGGGCAGGTCCGCGCTGGCCCTCCGGTCCTGGAGCTTTCGCTTCGCGCGCGCGAGCCGCCAGGTCCAGCGGGAGAGGATGTCCTCCGGCGCCTGCACCGCCCCTTCCCCGATCGCCCGCAGGAGCACGCGCACGCCCTGAACGCGGTCCTTCTCCCAGGTAGGAGCCGAGGTCACCATCGTGACGAGGTCGTCGAAGTCGGCCCGGTCGACGGTCACGGCCACGCGGTCGCCGAGCGCGGAGAGGCGGAGGCGGCGGTTCGGGTTCTCGGCCGCGCAGCTCATGAGGAACGCCTCTCGACACTCGCGGCTCGCCCGGGCGAGCTTCTCGGCGAACTGCTGGCGCTCCTCGTAGCGAACCTGGCGACCGGCGATGCTGGCCCAGAGGAGCTGTTCGTCCTCGGCGAGACGGCTCGGGTCGACCCGCTCCCACTCGCGCGTGATCACCGCCACGCGGCGGCGGACGTCCGGCGTCACGGGGACGAGCCACGGTGCGGGCGAGAGCTTGCGGCGGGCGCGGCGCTGCACGCGGCGGCGTGGTGCCGGCGTGACGCGCGCGCCCGGGCGGTAGAAGTCGGAGTCGAGGAGGCTGTGGATGGTGATGGTGCGCTCGTTATGTGTGGCCGCGTCGTCGATGAAGTCGACGACGATGCCGGCCTCCTTCCGGGGCTGGAGACGCATGATGCGTCTGATCCGCTGCTGGTAGACGCGCCGGCTCGCCGTCGGGGCCAGGTGCATGCACACCGTCGCCCGTGGCGAGTTCCACCCTTCGGCGAGGAGCTGCGCGTTGATGAGGACGTTGATCTCGCCCCGCTCGTAGGCGGCAAGCGTCTCCGCCAGCTTGACGGGCGGCGTCCGCCCGCTCACCGCCTCCGCTTTCAGGCCCGCTGCGCGGAACTCGCGCGCGAGGTTGTATGCATGCTCGACGCCTGCCGCGTAGACGATCCCCGGGGCGTTGTCGAAGCGGTCGCGGTAGAGGCTCGCGGCGGCCTGGTTGATGAGCTCGTGGTCCAGGACCTTGGCCAACACCTCCTGGTCGTAGTCGCCGCCGACGATCGGGACCGATGAGATGGCCGCCGCCGGGCGCACGCGGAGGGAGCGCAGTGGGGCAATGAGGCCGCGCCGTGCCGCGTCGCCGAGAGGTAGATCGTCGACGGAGGCGGGGAAGACGTCGGAGACCTGCTTGGCGATCAGCTGCTCGGTCGCCGTCATGCCGATGTAGATCGGCTCGGTGAAGCTGCGGATGGCGGCGCTCGTCTTCTCGCCGAGGGCGGTGTGCGCCTCGTCGGCGAGGACGAGGTGGTACGCGCTGCGCGAGAGGGAGTCGACGTGCCGCGCGAACCACGCGTACGTCTGCACGGTGATCGGGTTCCCCTGGAGCGGCTCCTGGCCCTTCGTGATCGGGGGCCGCAGGCGGTCGCCGTAGCCCTCGGCGGTCAGATCGCGCGTGAACTGGGAGACGAGCAGGCGACGGTGCGTGAGGATGAGGACTCCCGTCGTCCGTGCTGCCTCGACGAAACCCGCCGCGGCGATCGTCTTGCCCGAGGCGGTCGGATGGCGGAAGCGGAAGCGCCGCGCCGCGCCGGGGTCCGAGCCGGGCTCCTCCTCGGGCTCTTCCTCCTCCTCGTCCTCCGGCACAGGCTCGTCGAGTAAGGCGCCGTTGCCGTTGTCCGCCTCCTCCTCGTGTCGGGAGATGAGCTCGGTGAGCATGCCCGCCAGCGCGTCGATCTGGTGCCGGCGCAGCTCGGTGCCCGACGCGAGTCGCGGAGGATGATCCGTGAGCACGCGCTCGAGGCCGAGCATGAGCGCGTAGCGGACTTTCCAGGCGGACGAGGGCCCGCGCCGTCCGGCCTCCATTTCGGCGAGGGCGTCGTCGAGCGCGCGCCGGCGGGCCCGTCCCTCCGCGAGCACCTCGGCCGGGCTCTCGTCCGGATGGAAGAAGGACTCGCCCGCCCATGCTGCCGCCCGGAGGGCGGCTGCCGTCAAGGTGTCCGCTTCCTCCGGCGGTACGGCCGGATGCTCTATCGCTTCCTGCATGGGCGCAGCGCGAAGGCGCTGCTACTGAAACGAGATGTGAGCGCTCGCTCGAGGCGTCGCGCGACAGGCGCATGATACCGGATGCGGAGCCGCCGCGAGCGCAGCTAGCGCTCGGTCTTCGCGCTGAGCGCGCGCTGCGCGCCCACCGCCTTCTTCATGTGCTCGTAGGCCTCCTGGGTGCGGCCGTCCGCCTCGCAGAGCTCGGCCAGCTTCGTGTGCACCTCGACGAGATGATGGTTGGGGTTTCGCTCCAGAAGCTCGGCCGCGAGCTCGTAGACCTCCACCGCGTGCGCGCGGTCGCCGAGATCCTCGTAGACGCCGGCGAGGACGGTGTAGCTGCGGCCTGCGTCCTCGGGGTGCGCGCCGGCGATGATGCCCGAGATCTGCATGGCGAGGGCGCCCGCCTCCTCGTCACGGCCGAGCTTGGCAAGCGCCCGAGCCTCCTCCAGCCGATACTGCGCGCGCTCGAGCGGGTTGCCGCTCGTCTCGAGCAACGGCCAGCCCTCCTCGAGCAGGCGGAGGGCGCTGTCGGGCTCGCCGCGGTTGTTCTCGATGTAGGCCAGGAGCTGGTAGGCGCGCGCGGTGCGGTACGCGTCCTCCGTAAGGCGCAGCACCTCGAGCGCGCGGCGCGCGTAGCGTGCGGCGGTCTCGGGGTCGTTTCGCTCGGAATGGAGGCGAGACTGGGTCCAGTAGAGGCTTGCGCGAACGCTCGGATCGTTGGAGCCCGAGCCGGTCGAACGGGCATCGGCAAGGATTTCCTCCGCGCGACGGAAGTCGCCGCTGTCGATCAGCGCCTCGCCGAGGAGCAGCTGGAACCGGATCCGCTCGAGGGCGTCCTCGCGGTGGTCGGCCGCGGCGAGCCAGCGGTCGAAGACGGCGACGGCGGCCTTGAGGTCCCCGACCATCGCGTAGGCGCGCCCCAGCGAGTCGGCGAGGTCGAAGTGCGCGAAGTCGGAGTCTCCGTAGATCGCGAGGGCGCGCTCGAACTGCTCGATAGCGGCGTGGGGATCCCCACGGCGGTAGTGCAGCTGGCCGAGGCCGGCGTGAACCTGCGCCTGGATCCGCTCGCTCGGGGAGTGGTCGGCGAGCTCGTTGTAGAGGCGCTCTGCGTGGTCGAGGTCGCCCAGCCGAAGGGCAACCTCGGCCTCGATCAGCAGAGCGCTGGACTCGTGCGTGCCATGCTCCAGACCGGTAGCGAGGTAGTCCTCGGTCACGCCGAGGCGACGGCCGAGCTCGCGCAGGAGCTGCAGCGACGGAATGCGATCCCCGGATTCGATCCGGGAGATGTAGGCGGGCGAGCAGCCCGGAAACGAGAGCTGCCGCTGGCTCAGCCCCGCACGCTCCCGTGCCGCGCGCAGGCGCTCACCGACCGCGCGGGGATCGTCGACGTGAGTTGACTTCTGGCGTGGCATCTGAGCACTTATATAACATCGCGGAGCTCTCGGGCCCGGGGCTGTCCTGTTACGTCGTCAGGAAAGGATGGCTCCCATGAAGGTTCGTCTTGCTCTGCTTTGCGCTGCTCTCGGCTCGCTGGCCGCGCTCGTCGGCGGCGGTCCCTGGCACTAGTCCAGAGAGTCTTTGCACCGGGTGGCGGGGATGACGCCCATCCCGCCACCCGCTTCTCTCTCGGTTACGGCCTCGAGCCCTCCGCTCTGCACCCTCGGACGAGGGGAATCGCCGGTCCCGTGACACGATGACTATAGGCTTCAGGGCTCGGGCGCCGCTTCGAGCGAAGGCGCGCTTGCGGGCGAGATAGGCTCCTGTCCCGGTGGACTGGGAAGACCACGCCCAGCGCGAGGAGCGCCGCTACGCGGAGGGTCTCGAGCGGGTTCCGGACGATCCAGATGCGCGCCAGAAGCAGCTCGTCCGCGTTGCCGCGGCGGCGACAGGAGCGGGCCTTGCGCGGCTCATGCAAGGACGTCGCGCCGAGGCCTCCGGCTGGTTCGTGCGCTCGGCCGAGCGCTTTCGGGAGAGCTTCGAGCACGCGCCGCCCGGGAGCTGGGGACGGCCGATCGGCGCGCTCAAGGCGCGGCTCCTCGCGGGCGACCGCTCCGGCGCCGAAGCAGACGCTCGCTGGACGCTCGAGCAGGGCCCAGCGGCCGTCGAGTCGCCGATCGGGCGCTATGCGGCGGCTCTTGCCCAGCTCGTCGTCGGCGCGGACGAGCAGGCGGCCGCCCTCGCCGAGAGCCTTCGGGATGAGGCCGAGGACGCCTTCCCCGAGCCGGTTGCGTCCGCGCTCGCAGCCCTCGCCGCCGGCGAGGCGGAGGCCTACGCCGAGGCGGTCACGCGGGTGCTTGCCTCGTTCGAAGAGCGCGACACGTACCTGGAGGACGTCCCGGTGGCGGACACCGTCATCGTCCTCGAGGCGATTGCTGAGCAACGGGGCCTGGCCGTGCGGCCCTCCTCCGCGCTCCTTCCGGGCTAGGAGATGTCGACCGAGACGATCGTGTCGGGCTTGAGGAACCGCCCGCTGACGAAAGGCCAGTCGCCTCCGTCGGCGGCCGCGATCTGGGCCATCAGCGCCCTGGCGCCGACCTTCGCCGCCTCGAGGTCGTCGTAGGCTCCCACCTCGACGCGCTCGCCATTCGTAAGCCTGACGCTGAGCCGGTGTCCGGTGCCGGCGGCCGGAGCCGGTTGAGGCTGCGGAAGTGATTCCTGCGGGGGCGCCGGGACGCTCTCGGGCCCGACCGGAGCGGCCTCGGGCGGACGCGCGGCCGCGGGCGCGACGGGCTGCGCCTGCGTCTCG
>DASQWP010000092.1:0-7540 GCA_035640195.1 Gaiellaceae bacterium
ACCCTGCGGTCCCTGCTCGACGCAGTCGCAGAGGGGGCTGCCGCGGACGCGGCGGTCGTGGAGGACGGTCTCGCCCAAGCGGTCGCCGCAGGCCGGCTGCGCCAGGCGGAGGCTTCCCGCTACGGCGAGATCGTGGCGAACGCGGTCACAGGCCTCTCCTCCCTACGCCCCGGAAGGGCTGCGACCGTGGGCGCCGTCCTGCACGACGTCGCGGTCCACGCGGACGCCTACGACGAGCCGCGCGCCCTCGCCCTCCTCACCATGCTGGCGACGAACGCGGAGTACCTGGCCCGGAAGCCGCTCCCCGAGGACCCCCTGGACATCGAGGACGCCGACGGCGTGGTCTACCGCTACTTCGCAGGACACGGCTTCCAGTTCCACCCTCTCGCCAACTTCGCGCGCCTGAACGTCCTCGTGCGCAAGGAGGAGCGCGAGGCCGCTGGGAGACTCGCAAGCGCCCTCGTCGCCCGCGGCGTTCCGTCGGGGCGCGCCGTCACGTGGGAGTACTACTTCCCGTTTCAGGGCCCGCCGCGCTGGACGTCGGGGCTGGCCCAGGCGGCGGGCGCGCAGGCTCTCGCCCGCAGCGGCGCCCAGCTCGGCGATCCGGAGCTCCTCGAGCAGGCGCGCGGCGCGTACAGGGCGATCCCGGCGGCGCTCCTGCGTAGCGCGGCCGACGGCCTCTGGATCCGGGAGTACGGCTTCGCCGACACCGCCATCCTCAACGCGCAGCTCCAGTCGATGGTCTCCCTCTCCGAGTACGTCGACCTCACGGGCGACGAGCACGCACGCGCCGTCGTGACGAGGATGACGGCGGCTGCGCGAGCCCTCCTCGCCCGGTTCGACACCGGCTGCTGGTCGCGCTACGCGCTCGACGGAGCCCCGGCCTCGACGGCCTACCACACGTACCACGTCTCGCTCCTGCAGCAGCTCGCCCGCCGAAGCGGCGAGGCGCTCTGGAGCGACACCGCCTCACGCTGGGACGGGTACCTGAAGTCCGGCGCCTGCACGACCACGTGACCGCTCTGGGCCGAACAGCCCATTGAAGACACCGTCGAGGAGGCCGAGGGTCTGTCCCTCCGGCAGGCTCCGAAGAGGCGCCCGCGGCTGATCCGCCGGCCCGCCGCGCTCTTCGCGTCGCCGGGGTCGTCGACGGCGACACGCTCGAGCTCGATACTGGCGCCCGAATCGGCTCGTCCAGATCGACGCGCCCGAAGCGGCGGGCGAGTGCTACGGGCGGAAGGCCGGGAGCGTCCTTCGCCGGCTGCTGCCGGTGGGAACGACGGTGCGGGTCGCCGGGGATCCGAGGCTCGACGACGTCGACCGGTACGGCAGGCTCCTCCGCTACGTCTTCAAACGGCAGGAGGAACGTCAACCTGCTCCTGGTGACGCGCGGCGCGGCGAGCCTCTGGTTCTTCCAGGCGACCGCGGCCGCTACGCGAACGCGCTTCTGAAGGCGGCCGAAGCGGCGAGAGCGAACGGGAGGGGAGCGTGGGGCGCCTGCGAGGCGGACCTGGATCCGCTCGGCGCCTTCGAGACGGCACACGGGAGCGCGCCCGCTCCACCTGCACCGGTTACAGCATCCGCCCAGCAAGCGTCAGGGTGCCACCCCTCCTACCGCGAAGCTTGCCTCGACCCCGCCGTCTCCGACTACGCCTGCGCGGGAGGAAGCGGCAACGGCCCGGAGTACGTCTCCGCCCGGGTCAGAGTCGTCGGGCCCGACGACTACGGGTTGGACTCCGATGGAGACGGAGTCGGCTGCGAGGGCTGACGGGCGGCCAGCGAGAGCCCGTTTTCGACCGCATATCCCTCCCAGTCGTTGTTGAAGTAGGCGAAGACCTCGACACGCCTGCGCCACTGGGCTATCCGGCGCGTCCACGTCTCGAGCTCCCGGTCGGAGTAGTTGCCGTTGCGACCCCGGCTGCCGTAGTGGAAGCGAATGAACGTCCAGTCTGCCGTGAGCTCGTGCGTCTGGAACGGGCGCTCGGGGTGATCCCCGATCACGAGCGCGACCCCGTGCTCGCGGAGCGCCGTGTAGACCTCCTCGGCGAACCAGCTCGGGTGCCGGAACTCGAAGCAGTGCCGCCCCGGCGGCAAGCGCTCGAGCGCGAACGCGAGGCGCTCGTCGTCCCGCCGGAACGTCTCCGGTAGCTGCCAGAGCACGGGGCCCAGCTTCGGCGAGTCGAGGAGCGGCTGGATCCGCTCGTAGAAGCGCTCGACGCCCCGGTCCATGTCGGTCAGCCGCTTCATGTGGGTGAGGAAGCGGCTCGCCTTCACGGCGAAGAGGAAGCCGGGCGGCGTCTCCTCCACCCAGGCCGCCACCGACTCCCGCTTGGGCAACCGGTAGAAGGTGTTGTTGACCTCGACCGTGTCGAAGAGCGTCGCGTAGTGCTCGAGCCAGCGCCGCTGCGGGATGCCTCGCGGGTAGACGCGCTCCCGCCAGTGGGGATAGTTCCAGCCCGAGCAGCCGATGCGGACGGACTTCACGCGGCGAGTATCCCCCGCCGACGGCTCAGCCGTGCGCGTCCATCCCCAGGCGCCGCGTCGTGAGGAGGTAGACGAACGGCGCCGAGAAGGCGATGAGAAGGAGCGCGGGAAGAGCGGCCTGAGAGTAGGAGCCCACCGTCGTGGCGGTCCAGACGTCGGTGGCGAGGGTCTCGAAGCCGATCGGACGCAGGAGCAGCGTCGCGGGGAGCTCCTTCATCGTCGAGAGGAAGACGAGCGCCGCGCCGGCGAGGAGGCCGGGCGCGACGAGCGGAGCCGTCACGCTGAAGAAAGCCCGCCGCGGGCTGCGCCCGAGCCCGCGGGCCGCCTCCTCCAGGCGGGGGCTGAGGCGCGCGAAGGCAGAGCTCGCCCCGGCAAGCGCCTGGGGGAAGAAGCGGACGACGTAGGCGAACACGAGTAGCGCGAGCGTCTGGTAGACGGGGGACGCGTAGTTCGCCGCGAAGAAGACGAGCGAGAGGGCGATCACGATCCCGGGAAGCGCGTTCGCCGAGAACGAGGCCCGCTCGAGCGTCCGTGTCCAACGAGATGGATGGCGAGACGCCAGGAGGGCGACGGGCAGCGCCGCGAGGACTGCGGCGCTCGCCGCCAGCGCCGAGGCGAGCACGGAGTTGAAGGCCGCTCCCCAGGCGGCTTCGAATCCCTCGCCCAGCGAGACCGCCCGCTCCAGCCAGTAGCCGATGACGACGAGCGGCACGACGAGGCCGAACCCGACGACGGCCGCGCAGAAGGTCACAGCCGGCCAGCGCCACCGGCCCAGGTCGACGCGTGCCGCCGTTCGCGCGGCGCCCGGCGTCGCCCGGTAGTACCGTGCCCGCCCGCGCGACCAGGCCTCGAGCACGAGCACGACGGCCGTCAGGAGGACGAGAACGAGCGCCAAGACGGCCGCCGGCGTCCGGTCGAAGAGGGACCTGTACTGAAGGTAGACGGCGCGCGTGAGCGAGCTGTACTGCATGAGGGACACGGCGCCGAAGTCCGAGAGCGTGTAGAGCGCGACGAGGAGCGCGCCCGCGCCGATCGAGGGCCGGAGCACCGGAAGAGCGACTCGGCGCATCGTCTCGAGCTGCGACCGCCCGAGCCCTCGGGAGGCCTCCTCGAGAGCGGGGTCCAGATCGCGGAAGGCGGCCACGGTGAGCAGATAGACATAGGGGTAGGTCGAAAGGGTGAGCGCGAGCACCGCACCCGGGAAGCCGTAGATCTCAGGCACCCGCTCGATCCCGAAGGCGCCCTCGAGGACCTGCTGGAGAAGTCCGCGGGGCCCGAAGGCCGCGAGGAGGACGAGCGCGGCGACATAGCTGGGGATGACGAGCGGGAGCGCTCCCGCCACCGACCAGAAGCGGCGCCCGGGGAGGTCGGTCCGGGCGACGAGCCAGGCGAGCGGCACACCCACGGCGACGGCCGCTCCTGTCACGGCGCCGACGAGGAGCGCAGTCTGGCCGACGAGCTCGAGCAGCCGGTCTCGGCCGAGGACGCTCCACGCGTCCGACCCGCCGCCGGCCGCGCGCACGGCCAGGTAGAGGAGCGGAAGCGTGACCAGCGCGACGACGGCGACGGCCGCCACCCACAGGAGGAGCGGCGGGCGGCGGGCGCGGCGGGCACCCGCCTCCGTCACCGCCGAGTCGATCACGTCGTGAAGCCCACCTCGTTCAGCAGCTCGAGTGTCCTCTCGAGCTCCGGCCCGAGCTCGTCGAGCTCGATGTCCGGCCCTTGGAGGTCCTCGAGCGGCGGCAGTCCCTCGCGCGGCTCGACGCCGTCGATGAGCGGATACTCGGCCTCCGCCGCCTCCTCGGCGTAGAAGCTCTGGCCCTCCTCGGAGAGGAGGAAGTCCACGAACTGCTCGGCCTCGGCGGCGTGCTCCGCCCCGTCCAGCACCCCGACACCGGCGACGCTGACGAGCGCGCCCGGATCCCCCGACTCGAGGTAGTGGTTCGCGACCGGGGCGTCGGGCTGCTCCGCCCTGACGATGTACAGGTAGTAGTGGTTGACGAAGCCGACGTCGATCTCGCCGGCGGCGACGGCCTCGACGGTGGGCGTGTTCGATTCGTAGAGGTGGGGGTCGTTCGCCTTGATCGCCTCGAGCCACTCACGCGTCGCGTCGTCTCCCTCGCTAAGACGCATGGCGGTCACGAAGGCCTGAAACGAGGCGTTCGTGGGCGGGAAGCCGATCCTGCCTTCCCATTCGGGGTCGGCGAAGTCGAGGATCGAGTCCGGGAGCTCACCTTCCGAGAGGACGTCGGTGTTGTAGGTGATCACCCGCGCCCGACCGGAGGTCCCGATCCAGCGCCCCTCAGGGTCGCGGAAGCGCTCGTCGACCCGCTCGAGGACATCGTCCGAGAGCTCGGCCAGGAGCCCGGCTTCCTCGATGGCGCCGAGCGAGCCCGGATCCTGGGCGAAGAAGACGTCAGCCGGGCTCGAGTCGCCTTCCTCCGCGATCGTGGCGGCGAGCTCGGCGCTGTCGCCGTACCGCACCTCGACGTCGATCCCGGTCTCCTCCTCGAACATCTCGAAGAGCGGCTCGACGATCTCCTCCTCGCGGCCTGAGTAGACCGTCAGCTTTCCCCCGCCCTGCGCGGAAGCCTCGCCGCCGTCGTCGCCTCCGCAGGCAGCGAGCGCCACGAGCAGCAGGGCCGCGAGCGTCGCTCGGACAATTCGTCTCGCTGGCATCGATCCCCTTCCTGTAAGGGTTGCCTTACGTCTGGTTGAAGGCACACCTTACAAAGGCCGCCGTCACGGCGTCGCACACTCAGTGGAAGACGGTCACGCGACCCGCGTGAGGGCGAAGCGCTACCCGCGCTCCGAGCGAGACGACCTCCGTCGACGGCCGCTGCGAGCAGACGGTCGTTCCGTCTTGGAGGCGTACGCGGTAGAAGACGTCGTGGCCGCGAAACTCGCGCCCGACCACCTCCCCGGCGCCGGCTGGGTCGGGTCGGAGCTCGAGGAGCTCGGGCCGGACGAGGACGTCGACCTTCCCGGGCGCGTCACCATTCGCCGCCGTGAAGGAGCCCACGGGCGTCTCGACGAGGCCCTCGCCGAGAAGGCCGGGAAGAAGGTTGGCGGCGCCGACGAACTCGGCCGCCCAACGCGAGGCCGGGCCGTAGTAGACCTCCTCGGGAGGTCCCGCCTGCACGATCCGCCCGGCGCGCATCAGGGCGACTCGATCGGCGAGCGAGAACGCCTCCTCCTGCTCGTGGGTGACGAGCAGCACGGTCACGCCCGCGCCTCGCAGGATGGCCGCGAGCTCGTCTCGCATGGAGCTGCGCAGAACGGGGTCGATGTTGCTCCAGGGCTCGTCGAGGAGGACGACTTCGGGCTGCGGCGCCAGGGCGCGCGCGAGCGCGACACGCTGCTGCTGTCCGCCCGAGAGCTCGTGCGGGAACCGCTCCTCGTGACCCTCGAGGCCGACCAGCGCGAGCGCCTCGCGCACCCGGCCGCCCCGGGCTCGCCGCGGAAGGCCGTAGCCGACATTCCGGGCGACCGTCAGGTGTGGGAAGAGGGCGTAGTCCTGGAAGACCATGCCGACGTGTCGGCGCTCGGGGGGCACCCACGCGCGCCCCGCGACGACACGCCCGGCCAGGCTCACCGCGCCTTCGTCGGGCGTCTCGAAGCCGGCGATCAGACGCAGGAGCGTCGTCTTCCCGCAGCCGCTCGGCCCGAGCAGCGCCACGAACTCCCCGCGGCCGACCTCGAGCTGGGCGTCCTCGACGGCGCGGATCGCGCCGAAGCGCTTGCAAGCACGTTCGAGCCGGATCATCGGGCTCATGTCAGGCGCACCTTACAGCAGACGCGAGGAAGCCCGTGCAAGCTCGAGAAGCGGCGCCGGCGAGCCGATTACGATCCTGCCATGCTCATCCGCGTGCTCGTCGTCGTCGCGGCAGCCCTCCTCCTCGCACCAGCGGCCGACGCCGCCCCGCTCGTCTGCCTCGACCCCGGTCACGCCCGCACCCCGAACCTGACGACGGAGCCGATCGGCCCGGGTTCTCCGATCCGCAAGATCAAGGACGGCGGCGGCACGCCGGGCGAGGCCGTCGTGGTCCTGAAGATCGCCCGGAAGGTGCGGGCGGTGCTGCGCGACCGCGGCTACCGCGTGGCCATGACGCGTACCGGGCCCGAGTTCACGCTCGGGGCCGGAGGAAACGTCGACCGCGCGAGGTTCTGCAACAGGCGCAGGGCGGCGCTCATGCTCCGGATCCACGCCGACGGCTCGACCGACCCCTCCCGCCACGGAGCCTCCACCCTCTACCCCGCGTGGCGTCGTGGTTGGACCGGCGACGTCCTGCCCCAGAGCAGGCGTGCGGCCCGGCTCATCCAGCGCAAGCTGGTCGCCCGGACGGGCGCCGCGAACCTCGGCCTCGTCGCCCGGCGCGACATCACCGGCTTCAACTGGGCGAACGTGCCCGTGGTCCTGGTCGAGACGGGCTTCATGACGAACGCCCGTGAGCGGCGGCGGCTCGAGTCGCGCCGCTACCAGTGGCGCGTCGCGCGGGGCCTGGCCGCGGGCGTGCGGCTCTTCCGGCGCGCCTAGCCTCGGCGTCGCTCGAGCAGCTCCGCGAGCCTGGCGAGGTCGGCCTCGAGCTGCTGCTGCGCGTGCCGGGTGACGAGCCCCCCGGCGAGGCGCGCGGCGAACGTCCTGTACTCGGTCTCCATCACGATCGAGACTCGCGTCCGGCCCTCCACCTCCTCGAGCTCCTGGATGCTCGTCGATCCGAAGCTGCGGTTCCCGAGCCGCAGGCGCAGACGGCGGTTCGGCTCGTACTCGACGAGCTCGGCCTCGAGCTCCACGCGCTGGCCGTGATCCTCGAAGACGTCTCGCCACCGGCTGCCGACCTTCGGCGCCCCCTCGGTCAGCTGCTCGCTCTCCTTGAGGACGCCCATCCACTCGAGCCGCTTCTCGCTCTCGACGAGGTATGGAAAGACGGTCGCGACAGGGGCGTCGATCTCGACCGTGTGCTCGTTCCGATGCAGGCTACGAACGCTCCTGCTCGCCGGCGCGGCGCATCTCCTCGAGCACGCCGAGGGCGGTCTCCGGCGACCCCGCGCACAG
>DASQWP010000093.1:0-9061 GCA_035640195.1 Gaiellaceae bacterium
CGGCACCCGACCTTCTCATCACGACGCCGGAGTCCCTCTTCCTCATGCTCACGTCGCGCGCGCGCGCAATTCTGGAGACCGTCCGCGTCGTGATCGTCGACGAGGTGCACGCGGTCGCCGGCTCCAAGCGCGGCGCTCACCTCGCGGTCAGCCTCGAGCGGCTGGAGCGGCTGACCGGGAAGCCGCTCCAGCGCATCGGCCTCTCCGCGACGCAGCGGCCTCTGGACGAGATCGGCCGCTTCGTCTCGGGCGGTCGCCAGATCGAGCTGGTCGACGCAGGCCGGGCCAAGGAGCTCGACCTCCGCGTGGTCGTCCCCCTCGAGGACATGCGCGAGCCGGGCGAGGGGGGCTCCATCTGGCCTTCGATCTACCCCGCTCTGCTCGACCTCGTCGAGAGCCACCGCTCGACGATCGTGTTCGTCAACAACCGGCGCCTGGCCGAGCGTCTCGCCCTGCGGCTGAATGAGCTCGCCGAGCGGGAGATCGCTCGGGCGCACCACGGCTCTCTCGCCCGCGAGCAGCGGATCGAGGTGGAGGAGCTCCTGAAGAAGGGGGAGATCCCCGTGCTCGTCGCCACCTCCTCGCTCGAGCTGGGGATCGACATGGGCGCGGTCGACCTCGTCGTCCAGGTGGAGTCGCCCAAGTCGGTCGCCCGCGGCCTCCAGCGGGTGGGCCGGGCGGGGCACCGGCTCGACGAGGCCTCGAAGGGCCGCATCTTCCCCAAGTTCCGCGCCGACCTGCTCGAGAGCGCTGTCGTAGTGCGCCGAATGCTCGACGGCCAGATCGAAGAAACCCGGATCGTCAGGAATCCCCTCGACGTCTTGGCCCAGCAGGTAGTCGCCATCTCGGCGCAGGAGGAGATCGCCGTCGACGATCTCCACGACCTCGTCCGCGGGTCCTATCCCTTCCGCGATCTCTCGCGCCAGCAGCTCGAGAACGTCCTCGACATGCTCGCGGGCCGCTACCCCTCGGAAGAGTTCGCCGAGCTCCGTCCCCGGATCGTCTGGGACCGCACGGGCGGGCTCGTTCGCGGGCGCGAGGGCGCGCGCCGGCTCGCCGTCACGAACGCGGGGACGATCCCCGATCGCGGCCTCTTCGGCGTCCACCTCGTCGACGGCGGTGGTCGCGTCGGCGAGCTCGACGAGGAGATGGTGTACGAGGCGCGGGCAGGGCAGACGTTCCTGCTCGGCGCCTCCACCTGGCGGATCGAGGAGATCACGCGCGACCGCGTGCTCGTCTCGCCCGCGCCCGGGGTCCCCGGCCTCGTGCCGTTCTGGAAGGGGGAGGGAGTGGGCCGCCCGTACGAGCTGGGCGAGGCGATCGGGCGCACCGGCCGCGAGCTCGTCGCCCTCGACGACGAGCGCGCGCTCGAGCGGCTGACGCGCGAGCACCTCCTCGACGACCAAGCGGCGCGGAACCTGCTCACGTTCCTGCGCGAGCAGGAGGCCGCGACGGGGGCGCTCCCCTCCGACCGCACGATCGTGGTCGAGCGCTTCCGCGACGAGATCGGAGACTGGCGCCTCTGCATCCTCACGCCCTTCGGCGGACGCGTGCACGCGCCCTGGTCGCTCGCGCTCGCCGCGCGGCTCCGTGAATCGCAGGGCATCGAGGTGAACGCCATCTGGTCGGACGACGGCGTCGCGCTCCACCTGCCGGACGCCGACAGCCCGCCGCCTCTGGAGGAAGTGCTGGTCGGCCCGGAGGAGCTCGAGGAGCTCGTCGTCGCCGAGGTGGGCGGGACGGCGCTCTTCGGCGCCCGCTTCCGCGAGAACGCGGCCCGCGCGCTCCTGATCCCGCGCCGACGGCCGGGGCAGCGCACCCCGCTCTGGCAGCAGCGCCTGAAGGCTCAGGGCCTTCTCCAGGTCGCGCGCCGGTACGCCGACTTCCCGGTTGTCCTCGAGACGTACAGGGAGTGCCTCCAGGACGTCTTCGACCTTCCCGCGCTGCGCAAGGTCCTGACCGATCTGGAGGCCCGGCGTTTGGACCTCGTGGAGGTCGAGACGGCTCATGCCTCGCCCTTCGCGTCCTCGCTCCTCTTCGACTACGTCGCCACGTACATGTACGAGGACGACACGCCTCTGGCGGAGCGCCGCGCCCAGGCGCTGGCGCTGGATCGCGACCTCCTGAAGGAGCTGCTCGGCCAGGAGGAGCTCAGGGACCTGATCGACCCGGGCGCGCTCGAGGAGGTGGAGGCGGAGCTGCGCGGCTCGCCGCGCAACCCGGATGAGCTCCACGACCTGCTCTTGCGCCGGGGCGACCTCCGCCTCGGTGCGGTCGACGAGGAGCTGGCCGCGCCCCTGGAGGCGGAGCGCCGGGCCGTGCGCGTCAGGGTCGCCGGCGAGGAGCGGCTGATCGCCGCCGAGGACGCCGGCCGCTACCGCGACGCCCTCGGGGTCATGCCGCCCTCCGGTCTTCCGGACTCCTTCCTCGAGGGTGGGGAGCGGTCGCTCGCGTGGATCCTGCGCCGGTACGCGCGCGGGCGCGGGCCGTTCACTACGCAGGAGGTTGCGACACGCTTCGGGCTTCCGCACGACCGCGTCGAGAGCGAGCTCGGCTCGCTCGACCTCGTCCGCGGCGAGCTCCGGCCGGGAGGAAGCGAACGTGAGTGGTGCGATCCGGACGTCCTTCGCCGGCTCCGCCGCGCCAGCCTCGCGGCCCTGCGCAGGGAGGTCGAGCCCGCCGGCCAGGGGGCGTTCGGGCGCTTCCTCCCGGCCTGGCAGGGGATCGACCGGCGCGCAAGCCTACGGGAAGCGCTCGTGCCGCTCCAGGGAATTGCGCTGCCCGTCGCGCTCTGGGAGAGCGACGTGCTTCCGCGGCGCGTGCCCGGGTACCAGGCCGCCTGGCTCGATCAGCTCTGCGCTTCCGGGGAGGTCGCCTGGGTCGGGGCCGGGCTCGAGCGGGTCGCGCTCTACTTCCGCGAGGATGCCGCCGCGCTCGGGCGACCCGGAGCCCTGCCGCCGCCCCACGGGGCGGAGCACACCCTGGTCCGGGAGGCGCTCGGACGCGGCGCTCTCTTCTGGTTCGACCTGCTCCGCGAGACCGGCCTCGAGGCCGAGCTCGCCCTCGGGGTGCTCTGGGACCTCGTCTGGGCGGGCGAGGCGACCAACGACGCCTGGCAGCCTCTCAGGGCCGAGCGTCGTTTCGCCGCACCGCGCGCGGAGCGCAGGCCGCGCCGTTTCTCCCGAGCGCGCGCGAACGCGATCACGGCCACCCAGGGCCGCTGGACGACGACCGCGCCTCTCTTCGCCGGCGACCCGGATCCGCGCGCGCTCGCCGAGCTCCTGCTCGAGCGGCAGGGGATCGTCACGCGAGACGGCGTCCGGGCCGAGGGCGTGCCGGGTGGCTACGCGCCGGTCTACCGCGAGCTCCGGCGGCTCGAGGTGCTCGGGGTTTGTCGCCGCGGCTACTTCGTGGAAGGGCTCGGTGGAGCGCAGTTCGCGCTGCCCGGCGCGGTCGAGCGGCTGCGTGAGCGGCCGGAGGCAGAGACTCCCCTCGTGCTCGCCGCGGCCGACCCCGCCCAGCCCTACGGCGCCGCGCTCCCCTGGCCGAGGCGGGCAGGGGCCAGGGCCGCGCGGGTGGGAGGCGCGCACGTCGTGCTCCTCGGCGGCGAGGCCTCCCTCTTCGTCGAGCGGGGCGGGCGCTCGCTCGTGCCGCTGCGGGAGCCCGACGATGCGTGGTTGCGACCGGCGCTCGAGGCGCTCGTCGCCCACGTTCACCGAACGGGCCTGAAGCGCCTCGCGGTGGAGCGGTTCGACGGGGAGCCGGTCGGCGAGACGGCGCTCATGCCGCTCCTCCTCGAGGCCGGCTTCCTGGCCGGCCCCCGCCGCGCCGTCCTGCGCGCGTGACGGAACGCGACGTCGAGGCCCTGCTCGAGGTTCAGCGGCGAAGCTACGAGCGGGCGGGCGAAGGGCTGCGCCGGTCCTGGCCGCCGGAGGACGCCCTCGGCTCCGACGAGCTTGCGAGCGTTCTCGCCGAGCTGGTCTACGGCGTTCTCGCCACGGCCCGCCCGGACGGTCGCGCGCATGCCTCGCCGGTCGCATTCTCCGTCGCAGACGAGGCCTTCTGGATCGCGACCGTCCCCGGCGTGCGCCTGCGGAACCTGCGCGCGGTCCCGTGGGCCTCCTTCGTGCTCTCGGAGGGCCAGCGGGAAGGAGCTCACCGGGCGCTGACCGCGGAAGGCCCGGTACGTCTGCACGAGGATGTCGACTTCGCGGGCGCGCGCGTACGGTTGGACGCCGACTGGGCCCGGCGCCACGGGCACCCGCCCGACTGGGCCTCCGCATTAGTCGAGCTCCGGCCCGAACGCGTCTTCTCGCACCAAAGCCGCCGCTAGGGGATGCCTGAAGGCGACTCCCTGCATCGGGCGGCGGAGCGGATGCGCGTTCTCGAGGGCGAGGTCGTCGCCGTCGAGGCGCCCAATCCACGCGCCGCGGTGCTCGGGATCGCCGAGCGGATCGACGGACGCCGCCTGGAGCGCGTGGAGGCGGTCGGCAAGAACCTCGTGCTCACGTTCGGGGGTGGGCTCGTACTGCGGAGCCACCTGCGCATGCGCGGACGCTGGCGCGTCCAGCCGGCGGGCACGCAGCCGTTCGGAACGCCGTGGCTCGTGCTCCGAGGCCGGGAGGCGCAGGCCGTCCTCTGGAACGGGCCGGTGCTCGAGCTGGGAGAGGGCCGTCCAGCCCGGCTCGCCCGCCTCGGGCCGGACATCATGGACGCGTCGCCCGATCTCGCTTCCATGGTCGCGCGCTTCCGCTCCACCGATCAGTCGCGGGAGCTCGGCGAAGCCTTGCTCGACCAACAGCTCGTCGCCGGGATCGGAAACATGTGGAAGGCGGAGGCGCTCTGGACGGCCGAGGTCTCGCCGTGGCCCCGGCTTCGAGACGTTTCGGACGCCGTCCTGGATCGCGTGCTGAGGGCGGCCGCCGCCGCCATGCAGGAGGGCCGCAGGCGGCGGGAGGTGTATCGCCGCGCGGGACTTCCATGCCGGCGGTGTGGAACCCTGATCGTCTCTCACCTCCAGGGGGAACGTGCGCGTACGGCCTACTGGTGCCCCACCTGCCAGGAAGGAACCGGGCCGGCCGGCGCGTAACCGTTGGCGTGCCCGCCGCCTCGCGCTCGCCCGAGCTCTTCCGCACGTTCCGTGCTTTCTGCCTGGGCGCCTTCTTCGACCTCGGCCTCGAGCTGGAGCGCGGCGCCGACATTCCCGTCGCCCTCGAGGAGCACGGCGGCCCCAACCGTCCGACGCTCTACGAGTACCGCCCGCTCATCGGCTCGTTCGTAGAGGAGCGCGCAGGGCGGCTCGCGCTCCGTGAGGATGCGCGCGAGGCCCTCACCGTGCTCAAGGAGGAGCCCGCCGCGGGGATCTTCGCCCGCGCGCATGCCGACGAGCGCGTGGGCGAGGACGAGGCGCTCCGGCGCACGATCCTCGTGCCAGTCCTCGTCGCCACGGCCGAGGCCTGCGGCGGCTTCGACTGGGACGACGCCGCGTTCGAGAGAGCCTACGCGGGGCTCGAGCGCTCCCTCTTCGGCGACCGGCGTGCGTACGCCGCCGTTGCTCCTCTCGTGGGCGTGACCGCCGGAGCGGCCGTCGAGCTCGCTCACGGCGTCCACGTTCGCCCCGCGGCCGTCGGCGAGCTCACGGCCGCCTGGCCGGAGGCGCGCCGTCTCCTCCCGCGCGACTTCGGACGCGAGATCGACCGGACGCTCGTCCTGGAGCTCGAGGGCGACCTCGAGGCGACAGCCTGCGTCGTGCCCGATGCTCCGGGCGAGTTCGGGCGCGCCGTCAGCGCGCTCAGGCTTGCCACGCCGGGCGCCGTCGCCGCCGGCCCGGTGGTCTTCGAGCGGCTGGACTATCGGCCCTACGGTGTCAGGCCGATGCCGGCGACGGCGGCCCAGGTGCCTCCCGGCGAGCCGACCCGTCTCGACCCATTTCGCGCGCCGCTCGTGACCGAGTTGCAGACGAGGCTCGCGGAGGCGCCCGCCGAGCTGCTCGAGGCGCTCGACCGCTGGGAGCTTGCCCTGTTCCATCAGGGATCGCACCGCTCGGACGAGCTCCGCGAGGCACTCGAAGCGCTGCTCGGCTGTGACGAAGGGCCGTGGGCGGCCGCCATGCGCGCCGCCGTCCTCCTTGGCGAGACGGCGCGGGAGCGCGAGGAGCTGCTCGTTGCCCTGCGCGCGCTCCTCGACGGCGACGGGCCCGGCGCTCGCGCGGAGGACGCCGTCCGCCGCGCGCTCGTGGAGACGCTCATGGAGGGCTCGCGCGAACGGCTCTCGGCCGTCCTGGACGAGGCCCTCTTAGGGCTGCGTCCCCGGCCGCAGGTGTCGACCGCCGCGCGCGTGATCGCCGCGGGATGAGCGGGCCCGAGCCGGGGCGGCGACGGCGCTGTCGCGTGCTCCAGCTCGCCATCGCGCTCGGCATCCTCCTGCCGATCTTCCAGCCGAGCTGGATCACGCTCGGGTCGGCGCTCGCGGGCCTCGCAGTGCTGGCATTCGTGTATCGGCGCGAGTGTCGTGACGAAGGCGAGGACAACTCGGCACGGTAGAGCACACACACGTGCGTCTCTCCGCGCTAGCGTCAGCCCATGGACGAGGAGCGGAGGGTGAGCGAGCGGCTCGAGCGGATCGAGGCGCTTCAGCGCGGAACACCTTCGGGAGCAACGCTGCTCGCCGAACTCCGCGGGCTGCTGGAGGATGGGGAGGCGTTCTTTCGCGGCGGAGGCGGCCGGCGCGTCCAGGATCGCTTCTGCCCCGGAGCGGATGCACGATCGCGGCGACAGAAGGGGGGAGGTAGCGCCGAGGGCGTGACCTGGGCCTCCATATAATCGCGCCGCATGCCGCGTTACGGGCCGCCGGACGCCTTCGAGACGCCGCGCTTCTCCGGCCCGCGGACGTTCATGCGCCTGCCCCACGTGCGTGATCTGGAGGGGGTGGACGTCGCAGTCATCGGGATCCCGACGGACGGGGCGGTCGTGTACCGAAGCGGTGCGCGCTTCGGCCCGGAGGGGATCCGGAGCGCCTCGGTCATGCTGCGCAACTACAACCCGCTGCTCGGCGTGAACGTCGTCGACCGGCTCTCGCTCGTCGACTACGGCGACGTGCCCACGGTGCCGGGGTCGACCGCCGACTCGCTTGCACGCTCGGCCGAGGCGCTCGAAGAGATCGCTCGCGCCGGCGTGACGACGCTCTGCCTCGGAGGCGACCACACGGTGCTGCTGGCCGAGCTGCGCGCGCTGGCGGCCGTCCACGGTCCGGTCGCCCTCGTGCAGCTCGACTCGCACCACGACCTCTGGGACGAGTACTTCGGGCAGAAGCTCTTCCACGGAAGTGTCGTGCGGCGGGCCCTCGAGGAGGGGCTCGTCGATCCTGCACGGTCGATCCAGGCGGGCCTGCGCGGATCCTTGACGGAGGCTGCCGATGCGGAGCTCCCGGCGCGCTTCGGGCTGGAGGCGCTCTCGTACGAGGAGCTCGCGGCTCTCGGGCCCGGCGGGTTCTCCCAACGCGTGAGCGACCGCGTCGGCGGCGGGCCCTGCTTCCTGTCCTTCGACATCGATTTCGTCGACCCGGCTTTTGCTCCCGGAACCGGCACGCCGGAGGTCGGAGGCCCGTCGAGCCGGGAGGCCCTCACGTACGTGCGCTCGCTCGCCGGCCTCGACTTCCGCGGCTTCGACTGCGTCGAGGTGGCGCCCCCCTACGACCCGGCGGCCGTCACGGCGTTCGTGGCTGCGAACGCCTGCTTCGAGATGCTCTCCCTACTCGCCCTGCGCCGCTGAGCCTTTGGGCCGCGGTGAGCCGCAATCGCGCTCCCTGCCCCGGTTTTCGGCCCCTCCGGCGCTGGGGACGACGGAAGGATTGTGCTACGCTGGCACGAAACAGGAGCCCTCAATGGGCCTTTCCGGAATCCTGACGCGTCCGTTCGGACGGACGCCTACCTCTCAAGGAGCAAAGCTGGGTCAGGTCATCGCCTTCGCCAACCAGAAGGGCGGCGTGGCCAAGACGACGACGACGCTGAACCTCGCCGTCGCATTCAGGGAACAAGGCTTCAGCGTCCTCGGGGTCGACCTCGACCCCCAGGGAAACCTGACCATGAGCCAGGGGATGGACCCGGACACCGTCGAGCGCTCGATGTTCGACGTCCTCGTCCACTCCGTTCCGATCGAGGAGGTCATCCACCGCACGGAGATCGACCTCGCCGTCTCGTCAATCGATCTCGCGGGCGCGGAGCTCGCGCTCTCGAGCATGATCGGGCGCGAGCGCGCCCTCCAGAAGGCCCTCCTCCCCGTTCGCAGTCGCTACGACTACGTCCTCGTCGACACGCCGCCCTCGCTCGGGCTCCTGACGATCAACGCGCTCACCGCCTCCGACAGCGTGATCGTGCCCGTGCAGTGCGAGTACCTGTCGCTCCGTGGACTGGTGCAGCTCGAGAACACGCTCTCGATGATCCGGGAGAACCTGAATCCCACGGTCGAGATCCGTGGAATCCTCCCGACGATGTACGACGCCCGCACCTTGCACGGCCGTGAGGCGGTCGAGATGCTCAAGGAGAACTTCGGCGACTTGGTCTTCGACACCCGCATCCGCAAGACGGTTCGCTACGCGGAGGCGCCCGTGCAGGGAGCCTCGGTCCTGAAGTACGACCCGAGCGGTTCCGCCGCCCAGGCGTACCGCGAGCTCGCAAAGGAGGTGCTCGATGGCGCGACGCCGAGCGAGCATGCGTGAGGGCCCCCTCGCGGAGCTCTTCCGCGCGACAGAGGCCGCCCAGCGCCAGGCCGAGAAGGGCGAGGAGCCCGGACGGACAGGCGCCGCGGGCGAGCAGGGCTCCCCTCCGTCCGAGGAGGCGCCCACCGTCGAATCGGCAGCGGCAGCGCCGCCGCCTCCGCCTGCGCCCGCGCCGCCGGTGCGTGAGCCTGTTCCGGCGCAGGAGCCGGCCTCCCCGCCGCGACCGCCGCAGCAGGAGCGGGCCGTGGAGCAGCCGCCCGTTCGCACGTTCATCGAGCCCGCCCCGCGCCTGAGGACGACGCCTCGGCCCGAGTCCGCCGCCTACCTCGCCGTCATTCGCGTCGTC
>DASQWP010000094.1:0-5946 GCA_035640195.1 Gaiellaceae bacterium
GCGACGACGCGACGGCGCAAGCCGACTGCGCCGACCCGGGCGTCGCGGGAGCGGCGCCTCGAGGGCAAGCGGCGCCGAGCCGATGTCAAGCGCCTGCGCCGCCCACCGGAGGGCGCTTAAACCGGCGCTGGAGCTAGCTCGAAGTCCGTACCATGGGTGTCTCCATGGGTCGCCGTCCGCTTGTTTGGACCCTCGTGGTCGCGGCGCTTCTCGTGGCCGCGGGCTCCGCTGCCGCGCACCGGGACGGCAAGGCGGAGCCGCGCGTCGCGGCGGGCCTGAGCGACGAGCCGGGACTCGTCCGCACGCTCACGGTCCGCCTCGCGGATCGCGACAGCGGCGATCCCGTCCGGGGTGCGACCGTCGAGGCCGTGGCGGAGATGACCGCGCGCGACCTGGCGACGCCCCGCGTCCGGCTCTCCGAGGTGCGCCCGGCGCTCTACCGGGCCCGAATCACGTTCCTGGAGGCGGGCGCCTGGCGCATCCGCATCAGTGTGAGTGGAGAGAAGGTGGTCAAGGCGCGGGCCGCGCTCCCGGTCCAGCTCGAGGCCGCCGACAGCGGGGAGGCCGGCGGGGAGCCCGTGACGCCGACGGAGGAGGAGACGCAGGGAGGCACACACGGTGGCGACGTCGTACCGCTCGCCACGACCATCGACTCCGAGCTCGTCGGAGGCGACTACCTGCGCATGGCGGTGCTGTGGATCCACGGCCTCGCCGCCCTGGGCTGGATCGTGGGCGTCCTCGTGATGGCGGTCGCGCTCTCCACCCGTCCGGGCGTGCTCGCCGAGACCGCGCGGCGCCGCCTGGCGGAGGGCTACCGGCGCTGGGGAGCCTGGGCTCACTGGAGCCTCGTGCTCGTCATCGTCGGGACGGGCGTCTACAACATGCTCGAGGTGACTCCGTTCCCGCTGGCGTACACGCCGTCGCAGTGGGAGGAGCTCGCAGACGTGCCCTACGGGCTCCTGTACGAGGGCGTCCTCATCGTCAAGCTCGCGCTCTTCGTCAGCCTGCTCAACACGGGGACGATGACGCTCCTCCGCATCGTCGATCCGCCGCTGCCCGTCGTTCCCGTCTCGAACCCCCATCCGGGCTTCCTCCGTACCCTCGGCTCCGCGCTCGGGCCGGCAGGGGTCTTCTACCTCGCGACGGTTCCGCTCATCCTCGGCGCGGCGATGGCTCTCCGCTACGTCCACGTGCTCAGCCACGCGGCCGAAACGACGTCTCACGGATAGAGAGCGTGAGAGGCGGGGCGATCCCGCCCCTCACGCAATCCGAGCTACTGGTCCGACCAGTACGCCGCCGTGGCAAACGTCGGCGAGTGCCAGGACGAGCAGGACCCACCTGCTGAGTCGACCCGTCATCTGAAGGCACCCCTGGGAGCGACGACGGCTCGGCGGTGCATCAATGACCGCGCGCCCCCGGCGTGTCAAGGAGGCGAGGCTCCCTCGGGGCCTACTCGACCGTGACGGTCTTCGCGAGGTTTCGCGGCTGGTCGACGTTCATGCCGCGCAGGCGCGCGATCCGGTAGGCCAGCAGCTGGAGCGGGATGACCGCGAGCGGAGCCTGGAGGAACGGATGCGTCCGAGGCACGTAGACGACGTCGTCCGCGTGGTGCTGGATGTCCTCGTTCCCGTCCGTGGCGATGGCGATCACCTCGGCGCCCCGGGCCCGCACCTCCTGGATGTTCGAGACGACCTTGTCGTAGACGTGCCCGTCCGTGGCCACGCAGACGACCGGCGTCTGCTCGTCGAGCAGCGCGATCGGCCCGTGCTTCATCTCGCCCGCCGAGTAGGCCTCCGTCGGGATGTAGGAGATCTCCTTCAGCTTGAGCGCCCCTTCGAGGCAGACCGGCAGCCCCACGTGGCGCCCGAGGTAGAGGAAGAACGGCTTCATGTGGTGGCGCTGCGCGATCTCGTCGATCGGGTGGTCGCCGTCCAGGTACGCGCTGATCTTGCCGGGGAGGCCCTCGACCTCGGCGAGGAGGCCGGCGATCTCCTCCTCCGGGAGTGTCCGCCGCACCTGGGCGAGCTTGAGCGCGAGCAGGTAGAGCAGCGTCACCTGGGCCGTGAACGTCTTCGTGGCGGCGACGCTCATCTCCATGCCGGCCCGCGTGTAGAGCACGTGGTCGACGTCGCGGGTGATCTGCGTGCCCATGAGGTTCGTGATCCCGATCGTCCGCGCCCCCGTCTCGCGGGCGAGCCGGACGGCGTGCAGCGTGTCGCGCGTCTCGCCCGACTGCGAGATGCCGACGACGAGCGTGTCCTTCGTGAGCACTGGGTTCCGGTAGATCCACTCGCTGGCGATGTCGGGCTCGCAGGGGAGGCGGGCCCACTCCTCGACGGCGTAGCGGCCCACGACCCCGGCGTGGTACGCGGTGCCGGAAGCGAGGACGACCATGCGGCGGAGGTTCTGGATCTCGACCTCCGTGAGCCCGAGCTCCTCGAGCTCGAGCTTGCCGCCGCGAAGCCGCTCGCCGATCGTGTCGGCGACGGCCTGCGGCTGCTCGTAGATCTCCTTGAGCATGAACGTCTCGAAGCCCTGCTTCTCGGCCGCCTCGTCGTCCCAGTCGATCTCCAGCTCGTCGCGGTCGCGCGGGGCGCCGCCGTCCACGGGCTCGAAGCGGGCGCCGCCGTCCGTGATGACGACGATCTCGCCGTCCTCGATCAGCTTGACGCGGTGCGTCTCGCGCAGGAACGCGGCGATCGAGGAGGCGAGGAAGGTCTCGCCCTCCCCCATGCCGACGACGAGCGGGCACTGGAGCCGCGCGCCCACGAGCAGACCGGGATGGTCGCGATGGACGACGACGAAGGCGAAGTGCCCCTCGAGCTCGCGGTAGGTCTTCTTGACCGCATCGACGAGGTCGCCGTCGTAGTGGCGCTCGACGAGGTGGGCGACCACCTCGGCGTCGGTCTCGGATGTGAAGCCGTGCCCCTCGCCGGCGAGCGACTCGCGGAGGTCGCGGAAGTTCTCGACGATGCCGTTCAGGACCACGGCGACCTCCTCCGCGACGCAGCCGGTGAGCGGGTGCGCGTTCTCGTAGGAGACCTTCCCGTGCGTGGCCCAGCGGGTGTGCCCCACGCCTGTGGTCGAGAGGGAGCCGTTCAGCCCGGCGGCCTCCTTGAGCTGGTCGAGGTTGCCGACAGCGCGGACGTAGTCGAGGCCCTCGTCCTCGACGAGGCAGATTCCGGCCGAGTCGTAGCCGCGGTACTCGAGCCGCTCGAGGCCGTGCAGGAGGAGGTCCTTCGCCGTCCTCGAGCCTACGTATCCGATGATTCCGCACACCCGAAGCCCCTTTCTCCACCGCCCGCGGGGTCCCGACCCGACCCCACGACCTACCTACGCCCCAGTACGCTTGTCCGTTCCCTAGAAGACCTCTTGAAAAACAGAAGCCCGGCCGATCAGCCGAGCTCTCGCTGTACGAGAGTCACGATCCTAGCACACAAATCCCCGGCAATTCGGGGGGTTTCCGCCTCGGTCAGCACGCGCACGACGGGCTCCGTCCCCGAGGGGCGAACGAGCACCCGGCCCCCGTCGCCTAGCTCGCTTCCGACGCACGCGATCTCGGCGAGAAGCGTCTCCGGAAGCTCCTTCCGCCGCACGGGGACGTCCGCCTTCGCCTGCGGGTACTTGGTCATGACCGCTGCTAGAACGGACAACGGCTGCTCCTGCTCCACGACGGCGCGGCAGAGGAGCAGCGCGGCCGCGAGGCCGTCCCCGGTCGTGTGCCCGCGGAGGTAGATCAGGTGTCCGGACTGCTCCCCGCCGAGCACGCCGCCCTCCCGGTTCAGCGCCTCGAGCACGTAGCGGTCGCCGACGTCGGTCGTCACTACCCGGATCCCGCGGTCGTGCATGAGCCGGTGGAAGCCGAGGTTGGTCATCTGCGTGACGGCGACGAGGTCGACGTCGAGGTGGAGGGCGAGGATCGCCAGGATCTCGTCGCCGTCGAGCTCGTTCCCCTCGGCGTCCACGGCGAGCATGCGGTCGCCGTCGCCGTCGAAGGCGACGCCGAGGTCGACCTCCTGCTCCTGCGCGACGCGTGAGAGGAGGGAGAGGTCCGTCGCTCCGCAGCCCTCGTTGATGTTCGCTCCGTTCGGCTCGTTGCCGACGACGACCACGTCGGCTCCGAGGCGCTCGAAGGCGGCGGGGGCGACCTCGTACATGGCGCCGTTGGCACAGTCGAGAGCGACCCGAAGACCGCCGAGGGGCCCGCCGAACTGCTCGGCGACGTAGTCCACGTAGCTCTCGGCCACTCCGTCCTCCTCGACGACGAGACCGCCGGGGACGCCCGCCTCGCCCAGGCGCGCCTCGACCGCCTCCTCCTCGTCGTCGGTGAGCTTGAGCTTCTTGCGGAAGAACTTGACGCCGTTGTACTCGGGAGGGTTGTGCGAAGCCGAGACGACGGTTCCGGCGGCGCGGTTCGCGAGGGCGACGGCCGGCGTCGGGAGCACGCCGGCGAGGTATGCCTCGGCGCCGCCGGACGCGAGGCCGCGGGCGAGCGCCGCGGCGAGAGCAGGACCGGAGCCGCGCGTGTCGCGCCCGACGAGCACGTCGCCTCCGCCGCTCCAGAGCGCGAACGCACGGCCGACCCGTTCGACGAGGTCCTCGGTCAGGTCCTCGCCGACGACACCCCGGACCCCGTCGGTCCCGAAGTACTGCCGCGGCAAGGGGCTAGCGCTTGGAGAACTGCGGCCGCTTGCGGGCCTTGCGCAGGCCCGCCTTCTTGCGCTCGACGATTCGTGCGTCGCGGGAGAGGAAGCCCTCGCGCTTGAGGACGCCGCGGAGCTCGGGATCCGCCTCCACGAGTGCCCGGGCGATGCCGTGCCGGAGGGCTCCGGCCTGGCCGGACGGGCCGCCGCCGTGCAGGCGGGCGCGGACGTCGAACTTGCCCTCGACACCGGCGACGCGCAGCGGGCTCATGGCCAGCGTGCGCAGGACCTCCCGCCCGAAGTACTCCTCGAGCGTGCGCCCGTTGATCCACGTGGCCCCGTCCCCGGGCCGCAGGAGCACGCGCGCGACGGACGTCTTGCGCTTGCCGGTTCCTCCGTACTGAGCGAGCTGACTCAACGATCCTCCGGAAGCGGCTGCGGATTCTGGGCCTCGTGAGGATGCTCCGGGCCGGCGTAGATCTACAGCTTGGTGATCTGCCGGTTGGCGAGACGGTTGCGCGGGAGCATCCCCTTCACTGCCTTGCGGAGCACCTCCGTGGGCCGGCGCTCGAGCTGCTCGCCGAGGGTGCGCGAGCGGAGGCCTCCCGGGTAGCCGGAGTGGCGGTAGTAGCGCTTCTGCTCGAGCTTCTTGCCCGTGACGGCGATCTTCTCGGCGTTGACGACGACGACGAAGTCGCCGGTGTCGACGTGCGGTGTGTACTGCGGCTTGCGCTTGCCGCGGAGCGTGTCGGCGATGCGCGTGGCAAGACGGCCGAGGTTCTGGCCCTCGGCGTCCACGAGGTACCAGCGCTGCTCGATCTCCTTCGGCTTGGCGGAATAGGTCTTCATCGGAACAGAAAAGCGGCGGACAGGGCGTCCGCCGAGCGCGGATTGTAGCAGCGCTCGCCCCCTGGATGGTTGGCCGGAAAGTGTGGTGCCGTCGGGGGCGTCCGTGACCGAGCATGACGCCGCGATCATCCGGAGCCCGTACCGAAGAGGTACGGGCGAGGGACGAGCGTGGTGTCAGGCGACGTGTCACGGGCGTCATCCGGGGGTGCCACGCTTGCCGGTCAATTTCCGGTCAAGCATCTATTTCGACGGCCGGCACGGGCGGCGGCCGCCGCGACTCGCGGGCGATCCAGAGAGCAGGAGCGACGACGAGAGCCGTTCCGCCGATCGCGAGGGCCGCCACTCCGAGCGCGCTCAGCGCGAAGCCGCCGAGGAGCGCGAGCCCGGCGCCCGTCAGCCCGGAGAGGAGATCGTTGAAGCCGAGGAGCTTGCCCCGTTCCCAGGCGTACGTGCA
>DASQWP010000095.1:0-12913 GCA_035640195.1 Gaiellaceae bacterium
TGAAGTCGTGCTCCTCCGCCAGCGCGAGATAGTCCTCGATCTCCCACTTGGGATCGATCACGGCCGCCTCGCTCGCATCCGCGACAACGTAGGACGCGCAGCCGAGATCCTCGTGCAGCACCTGCCGGAAGAACATGCCGGAGGATCTTACGCCGCGCCTTCGGGTTCCTCATCCGGCAGCCACGGCGGGAGCGAGGCGGCCGCGCGGAGGCCGCCGCGCGCCTAGACGGACGCGGTCTCGGTCGGCTGCTCCTTCAAGCGGCGGATCCGCTCGGCGACGTCCGCGACCTCCTGCTCGAGGTCCTTCTGATATTCCTCGAGCGACCGGAGTCGTTCTTCCCGGCTCGGAAGGCGACGGCGGGAACCTGGCCCGCACCCTTCGTGGCCGCGACCGTGACGACGGTAGCGTCGGTGCATCCTCTCACCTCCCTTCATAGCGCTCGCTGAACCTCCTGATGACGTCTCGAACCTCGCGCAGCGACTCGGCCCAGCGGTCGAGCAGGCGACTGCCCACCGCCGTCAGCTCGTAGGTGCGCTTCGCCGGCCCGGGGAGGTCGGCGCTCCACTCCGAGCGCACGATTCCCTCCTCCTCGAGCGCGCGCAGGACGCGGTAGAGGTTGCCGACGTCCACGCGGGCCTCCTCCCCGGTCATCTCGGGCAGGCGCTCGAGCAACTCGTAGCCGTGCATCGGCCGCTCCCGCAACAGGAGAAGCAGAGCAGGCTCGACGAAGCGCTCGACCCGCGCCTGCACGGTCCACTGGCCCGGACGCAGGTAGGAGCGGCAGCGGGCGCCGCGTCGGCCGCGCCGTCCTCTCACGCGAGGCCCATACACGTCAAACACATATGTAAGAGACTAGCAGGAGGCGGGGAAACCCGGAAGCGTTCGAGCCCGCGTCGCGTCGGGTTATTCCGCCGGCGCGCTCGCAGGCGCCCGCTCGGCCTTCGCTCCCGCGAGCGAGCGCCACACGATCAGAGCGGCGGCCGCCGCGGCTGCGGCGAGGGCGAAGAGGATCGCGCCCGCGTCTCCGACCTGCGGCTTGACGGCCATGTCGAAGACGATCAGGAAGAGGAGCACGAGGTCGAGCCGCGAGAAGAGGATGATGCGCCCCAACCGCCGCTGGGCCTCCGGCGACTCCATGCCCTGCTCGGCGATCAGCTTTCCGAGCCGGCCCGACTCGGGGCCGAGGAACGTGATCCCGGCGACGAACGTGATTCCGAAGAGGGCGAGCCCGATGACGATCCAGTCGTCCCCGAACGACCACGGGCCCTCGACGACCAGCAGGATGCCGCTGAGCATGGCGAGGAGCGAGGACGGGATGAGCGTCCGATTCGCGATCCACTCGACGTCAGTGGCAAAGGCGGCCGCCCGCGCCGGGCCCGCCTTGATGGCGCGCAACGCGAAGAACTGCATCATGAGGCCGCCGCCGATCCAGACGATCGCCATGGAGACGTGGACGAAGAGCAGAAACGTGTACCAGGTCATTACGAGAGCCCCTTTCGATCCTCGGAGAGATTCCCGACGAAGGTAACGCTCTCGTGAGAGGGGTTCAAGATCCCGCGCTCAGGCGGGAGGGTCTTTCTGAGCTCGCTCCGCCTCGCGCAGGCGGGCGAGGACGGTCTGGTAACGCGCGGCGAGGCGGCGCTCGAGCCGAGTCAGCTTCGAGCGCCTCTCCCGGGTCAGCTCGAGCGCCTCGTCGAGCTCGTCGAGTGCCCGCTCGAGGACGTCCCGCCGCACGTCGCCCGCGGTCGACTCCCACTCCTCCCGCAGCTCGTCGAGACGGTCGCGGATGAGCAGGAGCCGGTCTGCGAACCCCGTCTCGAGCTCCTCGCCGAAGACGCGGTGGATGACGCGTCGGCTGCGCCCGTGGCCGCTCATCGTCGCGAGCCCACCTGGGGCTTCCGCTCGCTCCGCGAGCGCTCGAGGGTTTCGTTCAGGTAGTCGAGGAGCGCCACGAGACGTTCCTGCTCGCCGGCGTCCAGATCGGCGAGCAGCCCCTGGAGCATGCCTGCCAGGTGCTCCCGCCGCCGCTCGACGCAGCGGCGGCCGCGCACGGTCGCCTCGATGCGGACGCCCCGCCCGTCGTCGGGATCGGGGCGGCGCCTGACGAGCGCGGCGCGGACGAGAGCGTCGACGGTGCGGCTGGCCGTCGCCTCCGTCGTCTCCAGCAGCTCTCCCAGCGGGCGAATTCGCAGCGGTCCGGAATCTACCACCAGTGCGAGCGCCAGCTTCTGCGTCATCGTGAGCGGCGGATCCTCGGGCTCGCCGACGCCGCCGCGCAGCCGCGCGAGGAGAGTGAAGAGGCGCTCGATGCCGGCGGCGAGCTGCTCGGCCTCGCGACGTCCGCTCATAGGCCGACCTTTGGCCTATGAGCGGGTGGAGGGGGTGTGGGGGAACCGGGAGGTTCCCCCACAGCATCGAAGAAGGGGGCCCGTGGGGGGAACATGGTTTCCCCCACGGGAGCGAGCCGAAGGCGAGGGACGTTCACTTGCCCGCCTCCTGCACCGGCACGGGCACGCGCCTCGGGCGGATCCGGATCGGCGTGACGAAGAGGGCCACGACCGCGCCGATCGCCGCTGCGATCGTGCTGATCCAGAAAGCCGTCACGAACGCCGACTCGGCGGGGATCGCCGTCCCGGCAATGGTGTTGGCCGACAGCACCGCGGCGCCCACCTGGCCGCCGACGACCCCTCCGACCGTCCGCATGACCGTGTTCATCCCCGTTGCGACCCCTGTCTCGCTCGGCCGCACCGAGTCGACGATGATCTTCGCCATCGCCGCGAAGGTGAAGGGGAGCCCGCCGCCCAGGATGAACATCCCGACGACGATGTGCCACGGCTCTGCGTGCCAGAGGGCGAGGAACGCCACACCGGCCGCGACCAGGCTCATCCCCAGGGCGAGCGGCCACTTCGAGCCGTACCGGCGGCCGAGCACGCCCGCGAGCGGCCCGGCGACGAACCCCGTGAGCGCGCCGGGCAGGAGGTAGAGGCCCGTCGTGGTCGTCGTGGCTCCGAAGCCGTAGTCGACGAGCCGGCCGAGCTCGGCCGGGAGCCCGCGGGGCATCTCGACGAAGTTCGGGATGAGGACGAAGGAGCCGAACATGGCGAAGCCGCCGATCAGCGCGGTGAGGTTGGAGAAGAGCACGGGCCTGTGGCTGAGCATGCGCATGTCCACCATCGGCTGGGCGACGCGGAGCTCGACGGAGACCCAGGCGAGGAGAAACGCCGCCGCCGCGGCGAAGAGGGCGAGGATCGGCGCCGACGACCAGCCCCAGCTCTCGCCCTCGGTGAGCGCGACGAGCAGCGAGATGAGCCCTCCGGAAAGGAGCGCCGCGCCCGGAAGGTCGAGTCGCGCGCGCGTCTTGATAGGCGACTCGGGAACGAAGAGGTGCACGAGGACGACCGCGAGCGCGACGCCGATCGAGCCGACGACGAAGAGCCAGCGCCAGGAGGCGTGGTCGACGATGAGCCCGGAGAGGACGAGGCCGAGCCCGCCTCCGACCGCGAACACGGACGAGACGACTCCCACGCCCGTGCCGACCTTCTCCTCCGGGAACTCGTCCTTGATGATCGAGAAGCTCAGGGGGAAGACGGCCCCGCCCGCCCCCTGGACGGCCCGGAAGGCGATCAGCGACCAGATGTCCCACGCGAGGGCAGCGCCGATGCAGCCGGCGAGGAAGATCGCCAGGCTGATGACGAGCAGGCGCTCCTTCCCGTACTGGTCGCCGAGCCGGCCGAAGAGCGGCGTCGCCACCGAGGCGGTCAGCAGAAACGCCGTGAGGAGCCACGTCACCCACGTCGTCGTCGTGTGAAGATCGCGCTGGAGGGACGGCAGGGCCGGAATGATCATCGTCTGCTGGAGCGCGAACGCGATCCCGGCGAACGTGAGGACGGCTAGCGTGACGTTGTAATGCTGGCGCTCGCCCCCGGCAGAACGGGCCGGTCGCAACACGCGGAGAAGCTTACCTTACGTAAGGAAAGTTACACCGTCTGCTAGTCGCCCGGCTTCAGGACGGCGTCGATGACGAAGTTGACGATCCAGACGATCAGCGCCCCGCCGAGGGTCGACCAGAAGCTCCCCGTCTCGAAATCCGGGACGATCCAGTCCGTGAGGTAGAGCATGAACGTGTTGACCAGGAAGAGCGCGAGCCCCAGGGTGAGGACGACGGCCGGAAGTGCGAGCAGGATCACGAGCGGCCGCACCACGAGGTTCACGAGCGCGAATACGAGCCCCGCCAGAAACAGGGCCCAGAAGGTGTCGCCGTAGTCGATCCCCGGGATCACGAGCGCCGCGACGAAGAGCGCCACGACGTTCGAGAGCCACGAGAAGGCGAAGCGGGCGAGCACGGCCGGGAATCAAATCAGCTCGGGAGCCCGAGCGCCTTTCGAGCCGGTACGCGTGTGTAGTCTGCGCCGGCCCAAAGCGTCGAGTGGAAGGAGCAATTCGTGGAACGACGGAACGTCAACCCCTGGACCTGGCAGGACCAGTTCGGCTTCTCGCAGGCGGTGGACGTCTCCGGCGGGGAGCGGGTGCTCTACTGCGCCGGCCAGACCTCGAGCGCTGCGGACGGCAGCACCCTGCATGCCGGCGACATGCGGGCCCAAGCCGAGCAGGCGTTCGACAACCTCGAGACGGTCTTGCAGGCGGCGGAGATGAGCCTCGCCGACGTCGTCCGCCTCAACTCCTACGTGACCGACGTCGACCTCTTCTTCGCCGAGGGGGCGGAGGTCGTCGCCAAGCGCTCGGCAGCGGCCGGAATCCAGCCGGCGGCGACGCTGCTCGGCGTCACGCGCCTCGCCTTTCCGGACATCCTCATCGAGCTCGAGGCGACCGCCGTCGCCTAGCGCGCGCGCGCTACTGGATCAGCGTCAGCAGCTTGAACATGGGCAGGTACATCGCGATGATGATGACCCCGACCATGATCCCGACGCCGATCATCATGAGCGGCTCGATGATCGACGTGAGGTTGGCGATCGCGCTGTCGACTTCGTCCTCGTAGAAGTCGGCGATCTTCGCGAGCATCTTCTCGAGCTCTCCGGTCTCCTCCCCCACGCGCACCATGTGCGCCACCATGGGCGGGAAGATCGGCATCTCCGCGAGCGGGACGGCGATGGGCACGCCCTGGGTCACCCGCTCCTTCACGTGCACGGCCGCGTCCTCGATCAGGCTGTTCCCGGCCGTCGAGCCGGTGATCTCGAGGGAACGGATGATGTCGACGCCGGCGGCGACGAGCGTCGAGAGCGTGCGCGAGAAGCGCGCCATCCCGACCTTGACGATGACCTTGCCGATCCCGGCGGGCGCCTTGATGCGCGTGCGATCCCAGATGCGCCGGCCTTTCTCCGTCTTCTTGCCCTTGAAGAAGCCGAAGATCGCGAGGCCCATGACCGGGAACACCACGTAGAAGTACGCGCGCAGGAAGTCGGAACCCTTGACGACGACCTGCGTGAGCATCGGGAGCTCGCCGCCCAGGTCCTCGAAGATCCCGACGAAGACCGGGACGAGGAACATGAGCATGCCGATCAGGACGAGCGTGGCGAACGCGAGGACCATGAGCGGGTACATCATCGCGCCCTTGACGCGGCGCTTGATCTTCGTCTCCTTCTCGATCTGATAGGCCACGCGGTCGAGGACGACGTCGAGGATTCCCGCCGCCTCGCCCGCCTCGACCATGGCGACGAAGAGGCGCGAGAAGATGCGCGGGTGGCGGGCCATCGCCTCCGAAAGGAGGAGGCCGCCCTCGACGTCGGCACGGAGCTCGCCGATGATCGTGGCCAGCTTCCGGTCCTCGGTCTGCTCCTCGAGGATGACGAGGGCGGTGACGACGTTCAGACCCGCCTCGATCATGGTCGCGAACTGGCGCGAGAAGACCTGGAGCGACTTCGGCTTCACCTTCTTCACCACCATCGCCATGCCCTCCGAGGAGGCCGATTGCTCCTTCACGTCGAGCGCGAGCAGGCCGCGCACGCGGAGGGTCTCGCGCGCGGCGGAGGCGTCGGGCGCGTTCACCTCGCCGGACAGCTCGAGGCCCGACGAGTTGATGGCGGTGTAGGCGTAGGAGGCCATTCCAGTGGGGCATCGGCATCCCCCGTGCGCCGCTTGAGCCACCGGCGGCGCATGCCGATGAAGGACCGATGTCCGCGCGCAGCCGGCTCCTGCCCGCACGGATCCGCGACGAGCGGGGCTTCGGCATGGTCGAGCTCCTCGCCGCGATGACCGTCATGCTCGTCGGCGTGCTCGCCGTCTTCTCCCTCTTTCAGGCCGGGATCCTCCAGATCCGCCGCGCGAGCACGGTGACGACGGCGGCGGCGCTGGCGGACGCCGAGATGGAGAAGTTCCGTGCGATCAAGTACGAGACGCTCGGGCTCGACCCGACGGAGACGTGCCCGTCGGGCTGCTCCGCAGCGGACGCCGTCTACAAGGGGGACACGGCCTATGCGACCGACACCGGGACGGCGACGACGCTGGGCGGCAGCCTCTCGTCCACCGCGACGACCCTGACGGTGACCTCTGCCGCAGGCTTCCCCGCCAGCGCGGAGTTTCGCGTGAGGATCGGCAACGAGATCCTGCTCGTCACCGCGGGCGGGTCCGGGACGACGAGCTGGACCGTCGAGCGCGGCCTGGACGGAACGACGCCCGCCGCTCAGAACGCCGGCGCCGCCGTGACGCTCAAGCAGCGCGTCGATCTGGCGAGCTGCTCGAGCGCTGTTCCCGCGCCGGATCCGTGCTCCGACCTCGTCCCCACGAAGACGTCGGTCGGAGCGGACGGCAAGAGCTATCGCGTCGACACGTACGTCACCTGGACGGAGGTGGCGAACGACGACGGCGTCGCCGGCCGCAGCCTGAAGAGGATCACGGTCGTCGTGCGCGAGTCTGCCGCGCCACACACGCGCTGGGCCCAGGTCGTCTCGATCTTCGACGAGTCGACCGGCCTCTAAGAGCCGGGCTCGAGTCAGCAGGTGGTCCCGGGGAGGTCGGCTCGGCAGTGTGTGCCGCAGCGCGCCACTCGAGCTCACGGCGGCGGACATCCCCTCCGGGATGTTCCGACTCGTATCGATCACCGAACCCGAGGGCAACGTCACCACCTGCGCCCAGGACCTGCGGAGGACGTGACTCGAGTCGGAGGCGGGTCGTAGGCGTCAGTCGATGCTGACGAGCGTGACGGTGTAGCGCGTCCCGTCGGGGTCGGCCACGAGCTCGATCTCCTCGCCGACGGTCAGCGTCACCGTCTCCTCGGCTCCCTCGAAGGATCCGCTCACGAGCCCGATCTCGGCGCCGTCCGCCGTGAGGGAGACGAGCCGGAAGGTCGGATCACCGGCCGGGAACTCGCCGTTCGGGGAAACCGTCTCGGAGGTTCCGTTGACCTCGATGACGGCCGCGCCGGCGGCGGCGCCCTCGTCCGGCGTCGACCCGGGGATCTCGGGCGCCTCGGTCTCTCCGCCCGTCGAAGCGTGGGATCCGAAGGGATCCCGGCTCCCGAAGCGGCTGAAGGAGACGAGCCGGGCGGTCCCGGCGGCGGGCGGGACGTCGGTGTCGGCGAGACCGGCCGGGGGAGGCGTCGCCGCAGTCGTGCTCGTCTCCGCCGGCGGCGGCGTCCCCGGAGCGGCGGGGACCGGCGCCGTCGTCGTCACCGGCGCGGGCGTCGCCTCCTGCCCGGAGCCGGAGAACATTTTGAACATCTTCGGGCCCTGCCAGACGACGAGCAGGAGAAAGACGGGGATCAGCACGAAGAGCAGCTTCTTCTGCTTCGCGTCCTTCTGCTTGCGCGCGACCTCCGCCTTGCTCGGCCGCGCCATCACGAGCCTCCCAGAGCCGCGCCGTCATCGGGCGGCGGCGGAGGCGTTGTCGTCGTCTCGGCGCCCGCCGCTTCCGCGGGAGGCGCGGGCGCGTAGACATAGGCGGTGACCGTTAGGGCTGCCTCGATCTCGGGGAAGCCGCCGGGCGCCTCGTGGAGATCGACCGAGTCGAGGGTGAAGAGCCGGCCCTGCGCGAGAAGCTCCCCGTCCCGGACCGCGACCAGGTTGCGCAGCCGGAAGAGGAAGTCCGTCAGGTCGTAGAAGCTGCCCACGAAGGTGAGGTTGATCGGGACGGCCAGATAGCCGGTCTGGGGCGTGGGCGCCGACGGTGTGATCGAGAGGAACTCCACGCCGCTCGCGGAGGCGACCGAGTTGAGCTCGAGCATCACGCCGGCCATGTCGTCTTTGTCCGGCATCGCCTTCGTGAGCCGGAAGACGTCCGCGGCCCGGATCGTCACGTCGGGCGCTTCGGGGGCGGCCGGACTTCGGGCGACGCGGGCCGTGTCGACCTGCAGCTGGAGCTCGGCGATCTGGTCGTCGAGACGGCCGCTCGCATCCTGCTCGGGCTTGACCAGGAGGAAGTAGCCGACCGCCGCCACGATCAGGAGCGCGGGGGCGATGACGGCGACGAGGGGAACCTGCCTCTTCACGCCTGGCCTCCCGCGGGATCAACCGTAGCCGCGATCGTGAAGGTGAAGAACCGCGCGCCGCCCTCGGGGTTCTCGGCCGTGCTCGACTGGAGCTGCACGGAGACGAGCTCGGGGATGACGCCAAGCCGGGCGAGGAAGCGGGCGACGGCTTCCTGGCTGTCTGAAGTTCCGACGATGGTCATAGTGCTTCCGGGTGCAGGAGTCGCCGCCGCGGCCGGGTCGGCCGGCGGCGGCGCCGCTCCGGCTGCCGCGGCGCCGGGCGTCTGAGCCGTCACGCTCGTCAGGAAGATCTCCTCGGGCACGACGAGCGTCATCTCGCGCAGGATGCGATCCCAGGCGACCCTGCCCGTGAGGGCGCCGGCGAGCGCGGCCGTGCGGGCCTGGCTCTCGGTCGCCAGCGACGGGTCGGGAGCTTCGGACGGTCGCTCCGCGGGGACGTCCAGGCCCGCGAGCTCGACGCGGAGGTCGTCGACTTGCCCCTGCTTGTCGGCCACGCGCGCGCCCATGAAGAGGTAACCCGTCCCGAGGCCGGCCACGACGAGCAGGGCGAGCAGCGCGACGAGCACCTGGGCCAGGCCGAGACGGGCCCGTGTCTCAGAGACCTCCTCCCTCGGCAGCAGGTTGAAGGCCCGCATGAGCGGAATCGCAGGCGGCGCGGCCGCGGCCTTGGGCTCTTGCTGGGCGCCACTTGCCTTTGGCGCCTTGGGCTCCTTCGGCGCCTTGGGCTCCTTCGGCTGCTTCGGCGCCTTCTCCTGGCGGGCGAAGAGCGCGCGGCGCGGCTCCTTCGGCTGCTTGGGCACCTCGGGAACCTGCGCGGCGTCCTTCGCCTTCCGCCGGAAGAGCTCGCCGAGCTTGATCTCCTTGTTCAGATCCATGGCTAGCTCGCCATCCCGAGACCGATGGGAACCGTGTGGGACGGGTTCGGCGTGCCGCCCCTGAGCTTCTTGCCGACGGAGACGCCAACGAGGGGATCGCCGATGCGGACCGGTACGCCCACGAGCCGCTGGAGCTCGGCGGCCAGGCCCGTGAGCTGGGCGGTGCCGCCGGCGAGGACGATCTCGCGAATCCCGAGCGAGTCCGGCTGGCCCTGGTAGAACTGGAGCGAGGAAAGGAGCTCGCGGCCGAAGCCCTTGAGGGCGAGCTGAAGCGCCTCGCGGCCCTGGACGGCGCGCTCCGGGGTCAGACCCTCGGGAACGGCTTCGCCCTGGAGTGCCAGGTCGATCTTGACGCGCTCGGCCTCGTCGAGCTCGAGCTCGAGAGCCCGGCCGACGGCGACCGTCAGCGCGTTCCCGCCCCAGTCGAGCACGCGCGTGAACTCGCACGTGAAGCCGTCCGAGACGGCGAGGATGCTCCGGTCGGCGCCGATCGAGACGGCCACCAGCGCGCTCCGCCCGACGGCGGAGGCCTCGGCCTCGCCCGAGGTGAGCGCGCGCAGGAGCGCGAAGGCCTCGAGGTCGACGCCGGCGAGGCGCAGGCCGGCCTGGCGGCAGGCCTCGGTGTAGCCGGCGACGAGGTCTCGATAGGCGACGACGAGGAGGACGCGCTTGGTGGCGACGCCCTCCGCGTCGACTCCCTCCGAGAGCACCTGGAAGTCGAGCACGGCTTCGTCGATGGGAATGGGCAGGACCTCCTGCGCGCGGAAGCGAACCGCGTTCCCCAGCTGCTTCGGGTCGTCGATCCCGGCCACCTCGATCGTGCGGACGCCGATCCTGTTGTTGGCGACGCCGACTCTGATGTTGCGCCGGGGCAGCTTGTGCTTCTTGAAGAACTCCTTCAGCGCAGCCGCGAGCGCCGGGACGTCTCGCACCTCGCCGCCTGCGATGACCCCGCGCGGGAGCGGCGACTCTGCGACCTGGACGAGCTCGACGGAGCCGTTCACGCTGAGACGCGCCGCCGTCAGGCGGGAGGCGCCGAGCTTGAGGCCGACGACCTGCTTCGGCACCGGCCGATTCCTAGCTTCCCGCGAGCCGCAGGCCCGCCGGGTTGACGTCGTCCGGGGTCGCCACACCCGCCCGCTGGAGCAGGCCGAGCAGCTCTGCGGAGCGGCTCGAGCGTACGAGCGCGGTCTCCTTGGTGATCGCCCCGCGCGTCACGAGGTCGACGAGCGCCTGCTCGAGCGTCTGCATTCCCTTGCTCGAGCTCGTCTGCATAACGGAGTAGATCTGCTCCACCTTGGCCTGGCGAATGAGGTTGCGGACGGCGTCGTCCGGCAGCAGGACCTCGAGCGCGGCGACGCGGCCGAGTCCGTCGGCCGTGGGCAGAAGCGTCTGAGTGACGATGCCCTGGAGCGTGGCCGCGATCTGGACGCGCACCTGCTCCTGCTGGGCCGCGGGAAAGACGTCGATGAGGCGATCCACCGTCGAGGGCGCGTCCTGCGTATGCAGGGTGGCGAAGACGAGGTGGCCGGTCTCCGCGGCCGTCAGCGCGGTCCCGATCGTCTCGAGGTCGCGCATCTCGCCGAGGAGGATCACGTCGGGGTCCTGGCGCAGCGCGCCCCGCAGGGCGTCGGCGAAGCTCGTGGCGTCCGGTCCGACCTCGCGCTGGTTGACGACGCAGCGCTTGTGCCGGTGAAGGAACTCGATGGGGTCCTCGATGGTCATGATGTGGTCGTCGCGCGTGCGGTTGATCTCGTCGATGACGGCGGCGAGCGTGGTCGACTTACCGGAGCCCGTCGGACCGGTGACCAGTACGAGCCCGCGCGGCTTGTCGACGAAGGTGCGGAGGACGGCGGGGAGACCGAGGTCCTCGAGCGTCTTCAGCTCCGCCGGAATCAGGCGGAAGGCGGCGCCGAGGCTCTCGCGCTGGAAGTAGACGTTGACGCGGAAGCGCGCGAGGCCGGGGATCGAGTAGGAGATGTCGATCTGCCGCTTGATCTCGAACTGCTTCTGCTGCTCGGTCGAGAGGATGCGGTAGAGCATCCGCTGCGTGTCCTCGGGCGCGAGGCGGGCGAAATCCTGGAGGCGCTCGAGGCGCCCGTTCACGCGCACGACCGGCTCGGTGCCGACCGTGACGTGGAGGTCCGACGCGCCGCGCACGACGACCTGCTCGAGCAGGTCGTCGATGGAAAGCGGCGCCGCGACGGGCTGCTGCAAGGGCTGTTGAACGGGTTCCATCAGGTGCTCCCGCCCGCAGCTATCGGCAGGGATCAGGAATGCCTAAAGGGGAGCTCAAAATCCCCCGAACGAGGGGATTCCGAGCCGGTCCGCGAGGCCGATACCAGCCCGTGAGCCAATGCACGCCCAAAGCTCGAAGGAAGGAGTCCAAATGATCCACAGGCTCAGGCAGCGGGTCACGCATTCAGAGAGCCAGGGGGGCTTCACCCTCATCGAGCTCCTGGTCGTGATCATCATCATCGGCATCCTGCTGGCCATCGCGGTCCCGTCGTATCTCGGGTTCCGCGAGCGTGCCAACCGGTCGGCCGCCCAGGCAAACGTCCGCACGGCGATCCCGTCGGTCGAGACGTTCGCGTCCGACAACGATGGCTACGCCACCATGACCATCGCCGGTCTGCAGGCAATCGACGCGGGGCTCTCGCCGACACTTGCGCTCGGCGCCACGCTCGACGCGGACACGTACTGCATCGCCTCGACGGTCGGCGGCTTCACCTACGCCTACGGCCTCGGCAACGCCGCGCCGTTCACGAACGGCCAGGTGGAGGAGCAGGTCTGTCCGTAAGCTGATCTCGCTACGAGATTGCGAAAGGGCGCGGAAAACCGCGCCCTTTCTGCTTAAGCAGGCCGGTTCAGGTGCCGATAGGGAAGGAGTAATGCGGCAGCAGCTTCGCCTTCGAGTTCTCCTGCCAGTGGCCCTGCTCGGGCTGCTCGGCGCCGGCTTCGGCGCCTACGCGACAGGGCGGCCGGCCTCCGCCGAGCCGCTTCCCCCTGCTCCACCCGTGACGACGACCCAGGAGAAGCCCGACAAGCCGGCGAAGAAGAAGAGCAAGCCGGCAGCGAAGAAGGCGAAGCCCTCGGCCGCTCCGGAGCGCTCGGCGCTCGAGCGGGCGCTGCGCCGAGATCGTGCCGTCGTCGTCGTCTTCTATACGCCGGGGAGCGCGGTCGACTCGGCCGCGATCCGTGACGCCCGCGCGGGCGCGCTTGCCCTCGATGCGGGCTTCCTCTCGGTGAACGTGAAGCGCAACCGGCAGGTGGAGAAGCTCGCCGGCGAGTACGGCGTCGTGCACGCACCCGGGGTGCTCGTCGTCGTCCGCGGCCCGAAGGTCGCTTCCCAGTTCGGCTACGCAGACCGGGAGACGGTCGCGCAGGCCGTGGCGAACGCGCTCCGATGAGCGAGGCGGCGGTCGAGCCGCTGGAGCTGGCTCTTCGCTCCGCGCGCAAGGACGGACGCGAGATCGTCCGCATGCACTACGTCGAGGAGAGCACGGGCTTCGTCGTCGAGTGCGAGGTGTACCCCGTAGGCGGCCTCCGCGTGGAGCCCCTCCGCCCCGGCCCGTACCGCTTCACCAAGCGCGACGA
>DASQWP010000096.1:0-8159 GCA_035640195.1 Gaiellaceae bacterium
GCTCCGGAGCGCTTTCCTGCTCGGCGGCCTCGTCACGCTCGGCCTGCCGCTCCGCCGCCGCTGCCCGGGCGCGCGCCTCGGCCGCGAGGCGCGCCTGGCGTGCCTGCTCGGCCGCCTGGAGACGCGCGATCTCCGCTTCGATCGACTCGTAGAGCCGCTGTCGCTGCGAGAGCTGCGCCTCAATGGCCTCGCGTTGGGCCGCTCGACGCTCGACGACCTCCTCCTGCTCGGCGCGGGCGCTCTCGAGCTCCCGTCCGCGTCGCTCCACCTCCGCCTTGAACCTCCGCACCTCCGAGGCGATGCGAGCGTCCTCCTCCGCGATCCTGTTCGCCGTGTCGATCCGATCGAGGAGGTCGGAGAGGCTCGTGGCGCCCAGGAGCACCTCTACCGTCTCCGGCTCGTCCGCCGTGTACAGCTCCACGAGCCGATCGGCCGCGCGCGCCTGAGCGGCTTCCAGGCCTGAGCGGGCCACTCCGAGCCGTCGCGTGTTCTCCGTGAGCTCGCCTTCGATCTCCTCGAGGCGGACGTTGGCGCCGTTCCAGGCCTCGACGGCGCGGCCGAGCTCCATGTCGATCGCTTCGATCTGGGCGAGGACTGCCTGGGCCTCCGCCCGCTTGGAGGCGAGCTCCCGCGGCTCGCCGGCGCTCGAGCCGGCCAGCACAAGCGCGCCCGTCAGGGCGGCGGCGAGTGAGAGTCGCAGGCGCAGGAGGCGCGGACCCTAACAGAGCCCTGTGACGCGTCCCTGCTAGGCGGCGACCGGGTCGCCGCGGCGGCTCGCCACCGCGAAGGGATGGTAGAAAGCCTCGAGGGGGCTCTCGCCGCGGACCGGGAGCTCGAGCGTCACGCCGAGGCGCTCGTCGACGACGAGGACGGCCAGCGAGTCGTCTCCCGGGTCCCAGAGGAGCGTCACGTCGAGGCCGTCGCTCCTGCGGTATGCGAGCTCCTTCCTCTCCATGACGCCATCGTGCCCGGGGCGGGAAACGCCGAACGCACGCCTGTGTAACGGTTCCGCAACAGTCGCCGGGAGAGGGGCGTCGTGGCGTGCGCCCCTCTCCCGACCGGAGGGCCTATTCGTACTGAAGGGCCCGCAGGACATTGAGACGAGCGGCTCGCCGCGCCGGCATGATCGCCGCGACCAGGCCGACGATCACTGCGATGACCGCGAAGATGACGAGCTGGTCGACGGGCACGGAGAAGCGGATGTCGAACTCGCCGAGCGCCCGCGTCACGAGGGCGGCCAGGAAGATCCCCAGCGGGAGCCCGAGAGCCGCGCCGATGAGGGCCGTGATGACGCTCTCGTGGCGCACCATCCGCCGCACCTGCCGGCGCGTCATGCCGACCGCGCGCAGCATCCCCAGCTCACGCGTCCGCTCGAAGACGGAGAGCACGAGCGTGTTGATCATCCCGAAGACGCTCACGATGACCGAGAGCGCGAGGAGCACGTAGAGCATCGTGAGGAACTGGTTGAAGTCCTCGTCCTGCTGGGTGATCCACTGCTCCCGCGTCTGCACCTTCGCGTCCGGGAAGGCCGCGACGGCCTCCGCGAGCTGGGCGCTCGTGGCGTCGGACGGACCACCCGGCACGTTCACGAACGTGAACTGGTTCCGCGGCCGCTCGTAGATCGTGTCGAACGTGGCCTTCGGAATCGAGACGGCCCCCAGCAGCGGGTAGAAGGGCGGCGGCTCGTAGATGCCCTTCACCTGGATCTGCAGGACCTCGTTCGAGGTCGTGAGGAGGCGTGCCATGTCCCCGACAGCGAGGTTCTCGTCCTCGGCGAAGTCGGCGCTGACGATCGCGCCGTTGCTCCCGAGATCCTGGAGGACGGTGTCGGAGCCCTCCTTCCAGTCGAACGTGTAGGCCTGTGTGATCGCGTCGGGGTCGATCCCGGTGACGTAGTTCGAGGCGCCGTCGACCTCCCCGAGCTCCGAGCGGACGCTCGTGACGAGCTCGGCGTCGGGAGCCGACTCGACCGCCTCGCCGGCTTCGGCGACGAAGGGGCTGAAGCCGTCCTGCGCGGTGACGACGTAGTCGGCGGCGATCTGATCCTCGATCGCCTCGCGGTTGGACGCCTTCATCCCGTTGGCGAGCACGGCGACGAAGGTGACGAGCGCGATGCCGATCATGAGGGCCGCGGCGGTCGCGGCGGTCCGGCCCGGGTTGCGGATGGAGTTGCCCCGCGCGAGCTTGCCGGCGGCGCCCCCGATCTGCCGGGCAGGCCAGCCGACCACGGCCGCGATCGGCTTCACGAGCTTGGACGAGATCATCGCCACGCCGGTGAAGAGCAGGATCACGCCGCCCGCGATCGAGAGCAGCCGGTCACCGGTTCCCAGCTCGTCCCTGAACATCGCATAGGCGAGCAGGAATCCCGCGACCACGATGACGCCGAGCGCGATGTAGGGCGCGAAGGGCGCGAGGCGGGACTTCGGCAGCTCGGCGCCCTCGCGCGCGGCCGCGATCGGCGGCACACGCGTGGCCCGGATGGCCGGGAAGAGGCCTGCGATCAGGGTCACGACCACCCCCACGAGCAACGAGACGACGATCGTCCGCGTGGCGAACACGGTGTCCGCCTGCGGCAGCTCGAGCTCGAGCGCCTCGAAGAGCCTGTTCAGGCCGATCGCCAGGCCGAGCCCGGCGAAGAGGCCGATCAGCGAGGCGATGATGCCGATCGCGAGCGCCTCGGTGATGACGGAGCGCAGGATCTGGCGGCGGGACGCACCGATCGTCCGCAGCGTGGCGAACTCGCGGGTCCGCTGCGCGACGGTGATCGAGAGGGTGTTGAAGATGACGAACGCGCCGACGAAGAGCGCGATCCCCGCGAACGCGAGCAGGAAGTACTCGATGAAGCTCGTGAACTCGCTGATCTCGTCCTTGTCGTCCTGCGCCTCCGCCTCGGCCGAGCGCACCTGTGCCCCCTCAGGGAGCACCGGCTGGATGTCGCTGATCAGCTGCTGAGGCGTCACTCCGTCCTCGGCCCCCACGGAGACGGCGTCGACCTGGCCCTCGCGGTGGAGGAGCGTCTGCGCGGTCGGGATGTCGAACACGGCGAAGGTGGCCGTGCCGAGCGAGTCGACCTCGCCGAACCTGGCGATCCCGGAGATCTCGAACGGCTGCTTCGGCTCGAGGGTCGACACCTCCACCGTGTCCCCGACCTCGAACCCTTCCTTGTCGGCGGTGCCGGCGTCGATCACGACCTCGCCCGAGCCGCTCGGCCAGGTGCCGGCGACCAGGTTGAGCGGGTTGAACCGCTCCGCCTCGGGGCTGAAGTCGATTCCGAAGCCGAAGCTCGGCGCTCCCTGGGTGTTGATCGCCTTTCCGTCCTCGCCGATGATCTTCGTGTTGGTCTCGTCCGCGACGCTGCCGGCGGCCGCGGCCACGCCGGGCACGGCCTGCACCTCCTCGACCACGGAGGCGTCCACGGGCGGCGCCTGTGAGGTCATCCCCTGGAAGCTGATGTCCGGGCCGGCGCCGCTCACGACCACGTCGGTTCCGGCGTAGGACTCGTCGAAGATCTGCGAGAACGCCTTGTCGATCGTGTCCGTGAGGACGTAGGTGCCGCTCATCATCGCGACGCCGAGGATGATCGCGAGCGCCGTCAGCACGGCGCGGAGCTTGCGCCCCGCCAGACCCCTGAGAGCGACCCGGATCACAGACGGCTCACTTCCTCCATCGCCTCCAGCACGTCGTGCGGGCTGCAGCGGCCGAGCTCCTTCACGATGAGCCCGTCGGCGAGGAAGAGCACGCGGTCGGCGATGGCCGCCGCCCGGGCGTCGTGCGTGACCATGACGGTCGTCTGCCCGTACGCGTCCACGGACTCACGCATGAGCTCGAGGATCTCGCCGCTCGTGTGCGAGTCCAGGTTGCCCGTCGGCTCGTCCGCGAACATGACGGTCGGCTTCGAGATGAGGGCGCGGGCGATCGCCACGCGCTGCTGCTGGCCGCCCGAGAGCTCCGAGGGCCGGTGCGTTCGGCGGTCCAGGAGGTCGACCTTGCCGATCACCTCCTCGACCCACGCCTTGTCGAGCTTGCGGCCGGCGAGCTCGAGCGGAAGGACGACGTTCTCCTCCGCCGTGAGCATCGGCAGCAGATTGAAGAACTGGAAGATGAAGCCGATGTGCTTGCGGCGGAGCTTCGTCAGCTCCGTGTCACCGAGCTTCGCGATGTTGGTGCCGTCGATGCTCACCTCGCCCTCGGTCGGCCGGTCGAGGCCGGCGAGGATGTGCATGAGCGTCGACTTGCCGGAGCCCGAGGGGCCCATGACGGCGGTGAGGTCGCCGCGGGCGACGTCGAGCGAGACCCCGCGGAGGGCGTCGACGGCCGTCTCGCCTTCGCCGTAGCGTCGGCTGACGTTGCCGGCGGAGACGACGGTGCCGCTCGCGGCGGCAGGGACTTTCGTTTCCTGTTCCATGGTTGCCACTGTAAAGACCTCCGGGAGAGGGACTGCGAGCCATGGTGGCAGGGCGTGCGAGCGGTTGCGATGAGGCAACCGCCACACCGAGGGTTCGGTTAACCGAACCCTCGCCGCTACCGGTCGCCGACGAGGAAGAAGGCGACGGCGACGGCGACGTAGGCGGCGATCAGGAGAGCTCCGCGCAGGCGGCTCGAGTGGCCGCCCCAGAGGAGGAGCGCCGCGAAGACGACGGAGCCGCCCACCGTCGCGAGCTCCACGGGGCGGAAGGAGAGCGCTAGCGGGTCGATCGCCCACGAGAGGAGCGCCACGGCGGGGACGAGGAAGACGGCGACCTGTGCGCTCGAGGCGAGCGCGATCTCGGCGGCGAGCTTGATCTTGCCGCCGTAGGCGACCACGACCGCCCCGCCGTGCTCCGCGGCGTTGCCGACGATGGCGACGATGACGGCCGCGACGAAGAACTGGGTGAGGCCGAGCTCCTCCGCGAAGACCTCGAGCGAGTGGACGAGCGTCTCGGCGACGAAGGCGGTGACGACGGTCGCCGCGGCGAGCACGCCGAGCGAGGCGGACAGAGACCACGCTTCCATCTCCGCCGGCTCGTCCGAGGTGTGGAGGGCGTGGTGGCGGCGGAGCGCGTACCAGGTGACGGCGACGTAGAGGAGCAGGAGGGCGACCGAGACCGGAACGGAGAGGTCGGCGAGGGAGCTCCGGTCAGGATCTCCTTCCCAGCCGGGAATCGCGGGGATCAGGAAGACGAGGACGGCCACGGCGACGAGCGCGAAGGAGATGAAGCTCGACTCGCGGTCGAGGCGCCCCCGCCCCCCGAAGAGGAGCGAGAAGCCGAGGACGAGGAGGAGGTTGCCGATCACGGACCCGGTCAGCGACCCGCGCACGACTTCCGTCAGCCCCTCGTTCACGGCAATGAGCGCGATGATCAGCTCGGGAGCGTTGCCGAACGTCGCGTTCAGGAATCCGCCGATGCCGGGGCCGGTGTGATGGGCGGCGTGCTCGGTCGCCTCCCCGATCAGCCAGGCGAGCGGAATCAGCGCCGAGGCCGCGAGCACGAACAGGGTGATTTCTCCGGTGTCCGTGAACCGGTCGACGAGGACGGCGATCGGTCCCAGGGCGAGGAGGCCGAAGAGAATCTTCCGGGTCACGGCGCCGCGGCACCCTAACTAACCTCTGCGGGATGCTCGATGCCGTCCTCTTCGACTGGGGCGACACGCTCTTCCACTTCGCCTACGACGAGGCCCTTCTCGAGGCGGGCTGGGAGGCGGGGCTGGCGACCCTCGACCGGAACGGCCTTCCGGGGCACGACGAGGCTGCGGCCCGCTTCCGGGAGCGCTACATCCCGCTTCTCTGGGTGCCGGGCTCCGTGGATGAGGTCGAGTATCCGGAGCTGGTGCGCGAGCTCCTCGGCGGCTTCGGCGTCGAGCTCGCGGACGAGGAGCTTGCGCGCTTCCTCGCTGCCGAGCACGCCGCGTGGGAGCCCGCCCGCCACCTGGGTGCCCACACGCACGCGCTCCTCGACGCGCTGCGCGGGCGCGGCCTCGAGCTCGGCCTTGTCTCGAACGCGTTCGACCCCGGCTGGCTCCTGCGCGAGGACCTGGCGCGCATGGGTCTCGAGGAGCGGCTCGACGTCGCAGTCTTCTCCTCCGAGGTGGGCAAGCGCAAGCCCCACCCGGCTATTTTCGAGGCCGCCCTCGAGCAGCTCGGCGTCCAGCCGGAGCGGACGCTCTTCGTCGGCGACCGCCGCTACGAGGACGTGCGCGGCGCGAAGGAGGTCGGCATGGCGACAGTGCTTGCGCTCTGGTTCCGAGCGGACGAGGACGAGCGCGGCCTCGAGCCCGACTACGAGGCGTTCACGGCGATGGACGTCCTCAATGTCGTGCGACGGCTCACGGGCGAGATCGACTAGGCTGCGCCGCTCGGCACACGAGCCGACCGGCGGGGGCTGGGACTTGAGCCAGTTCGGCGGGGGGCAGGCCAACACGTGGACGCAGGTGGAGGCGTTCTTCCACGCCTTCCCCGAGCACGAGGTCCTGAACGGCGGCGTCGTGGACGACACGTCGAACCCGCTGGTCGGCAAGGTCTACTTCGACCTCGTCACGGTGGGCAACGAGACGATCGCCGACCACTCCGACACGAACAAGTAGGAGACGCGAGGCGGGGGGCCGGGCGACCGGCCGCCCGCCGACGCCTACACCGATCGGCCCCCGATGTCAAGTCTTGCGGGGGCAGGCACCGGTTATCAACAATCCAGGAATGCCGCGCCCCTCGTTCGCCGGCGCAGAGTTGCCCCTCCGCCCCCAGGAAGAGACGGAGTGCCGCCGCTGCCGTGTGCACTGCGACAAGGTCGTCTACCCAGCCGCCTGCGTCGAGCGTGCGTGCCCCTTCGTGTACGCCTACGAGGAGTGGGGGCGTACGTACATCGGCTGCATGCAGAAGGTCTATGCCGTCGAGATCGACCTCGAGATCCTCGAGGAGGCACAGGGGCGCAAGGGCGGCTTCGGCGGCGTCAAGGCCGTCAGGCAGCCGCTTCCGATGTGCAAGGCCGAGGTGTCGAGCTGCTACGACAACCGCACGGACGAAATCGGCTGCGTCAACCCCGAGTTCTCCGAGCTCCCGCGCGGCGCCCCCTCCTTCCGCGTCGTCGACCAGACGGACGCCGCCTAGCCTCGCCGCGCTCCCCGGCGCGCGCGGGGTCGCCCACGCTTCCGGGCCCAGCGCCCGTGCAGCTTCCTGAGCTTCTGCACCTGGTCGGCGTCCGGCCCGTGCCCGTCCGGGCCGGGCACCTCGAGGACGGCGGGGAGGCCCTGCAGCTTCGGGTGGGCGAGGAAGACGCCGAGGCCTTCGCCGAGCTCGCCCTCGCCGAGGTTGGCGTGACGGTCTCGGTTCGAGCCGAGCGCGGCGGCGGCGTCGTTCACGTGCAGGCAGCGTAGGCGGTCGAGCCCGATGCGCTCGTCCACGTCTGCGATCGTCGCGTCGAGAGCTGCCGCGTCCGTCACGTCGACGCCTGAGACCCACAGGTGGCAGGAGTCGAGGCAGATGCCGAGCCGCGGATGAGCGCCGAGGCGGTCGACGAGGACGGCGAGCTCGTCGACGGAGCGACCGATGGTGCCGCCGGCGCCGGCCGAGTTCTCGAGCAGGATCCACGTCACGTCCGTGCAGCGCTCGAGCGCCTCCTGGAGGGCCGGGACAGCGCGCTCGAGCCCAGTCTCGAGCCCGGCGCCGAGGTGCGAGCCGACGTGGAGGACGACGCCGTCCGCCTCGATCGCGCACGCGACCTCGACCGTGTTCAGGAGCGAGGCCCGCGACTTCTCGTAGACCGTGTCGTCGGGCGCCGCCAGGTTGATGAGGTAGAGAGCATGACAGAGCACGGGGCCGATGCCGGCCTCCGCTCGGCGCTCCTTGAAGCGCTCGAAGTTGGCCGGGTCATGGTTCGTGGGACGCCAGGCCCGCGGGCTCTGCGTGAAGATCTGGACGGCGTCGGCGCCGATCCCCTCGCCGCGATCGATCGCCGTGTGGATCCCTCCCGAGACGGAGACGTGGGCGCCGGCCAGCATCCGGCAATCGTAGTCGTGAGCTGCCTTCCGGAGACCCCTCGGCCACCCAGGAAAGAGACCCGGGGAGGCGAAGGATCACGCGGCCGCATGACCGCGCTCGTCGAGCTCGTCGACGGAGCGACCGATGGTGCCGCCGGCGCCGGCCGAGTTCTCGAGCAGGATCCACGTCACGTCCGTGCAGCGCTCGA
>DASQWP010000097.1:0-11793 GCA_035640195.1 Gaiellaceae bacterium
CCAGGCGCAGCACTCGGTGCGGGAGCTCGCGGACATGCTCGAGCGCCGCGGCGTGGACGTGAAGTACGCAATCCACCCCGTGGCCGGCAGGATGCCCGGTCACATGAACGTCCTGCTCGCCGAGGCCAACGTACCCTACCCGCAGCTCTACGACATGGAGGACATCAACCCGGAGTTCCCGCGCACGGACGTCGCCCTCGTCATCGGGGCGAACGACGTCACGAACCCCGCGGCGCGCAGCACGCCCGACAGCCCGATCTACGGGATGCCTATCCTGGACGTCGACCGCGCCACCAACGTCGTCGTCCTGAAGCGGAGCATGAACCCGGGGTTCGCCGGAATCGAGAACGAGCTCTACTACAACTCGAAGACGGCCATGCTCTTCGGCGACGCGAAGTCGTCGGTGGAGAACCTCGTCGCGGCGGTGAAGGCGGCGTGAGCGCCAGCCCCTCAGTTGCGCTGGCAGCCGTGCTCTGCCTCCTCCTGGCCGCCGCGTGCGGCGAGGAGGAGGGCGATTCCGGCGCGGCCCCGCCGCCGACGACCTCCACAGCCGCTACGACCACGACGGCGCCGACGGAGGAAGAGACTGAGCCCGATGAACCTGCGGCCTCCTTCGACGCCTTCGTGATGCCGAGCGAGAACATCGCCTGCGCGTATTCGGAGGAGGCCGGCGTCCTGCGCTGCGACATCCTCAGCGGCCTGAAGCCTCCGCCCACGGTCTCGTGCGAGCTCGACTGGACGGGTGTGGTCATCGGCCCGGGCGGCCCCGCCGATCCCCAGTGCGCAGGCGACACCGTGTACTCGAACGAGGTGCCGGTGCTGGGATACGGCGAGGACTGGGCGCGCAGCGGAATCGAATGCGTCTCGGACGAAGCCGGCCTCGAGTGCTCCAACGGAGAGGGCCATTCGTTCTTCCTCTCCCGCGAGAGCTGGCGCGCCGACTAATGCACGGTTAGAGCAGCCGCAGCTCGTCGCCGACCGCGACCGTGCCCGTGCGGACGACGGAAGCGAGCATGCCCCGGCGCCCTTCGAGCTCCGCCTGGAGGCCGGGGCGAATCTCCTCCATGAGATGGCAGGGGTCGCAGACCATGGAGATCTCGAACTCCGCGTCCCCGGCTGTGACGCGCTGCCCGAGGGGCCACTTCATCACGTCGGCGCCCCGGACCGTGAAGTTCTCCTTGACAGCGCCGTGCTCGACGTCGAGCGCCTCCAGGTCCTCGGCGGCGACGAAGAGGACCGAGCGCTTGCCGGCCCGCCGGTGGGCGCACCCCTCGAGGCCGTCCTCCAAGACCTCGGCGGTCTCGAGCGCCTCCATCGGCCCGCGGCGCGCAGGCGAACGCCAGATTCCGACGATCTCGGCCACGCGGCGAGTATACGCCTGCGCCCTGGGTCGACCCCCTCCTTCCAGGTTCTTCTATCCTCCCGCGGTCCATTAAGCTTTGCGACCCGGGGGAGGGGTTCATGCGCAAGCTAACTTTGTTGGTCCTCGCCGCACTCGCGGCGGGCGCGCTCCTGATTCCGGCTGCGACATCGCGCACGCAGCAGGAATCGACACGGGAGTACGTCGTCGTCTACGAGAGCGAGGTCTCGCTCGCCACGGCCCGCGCGGCCGTCGAGCGCATCGGCGGGACCATCGTCAAGGAGAACCGCAAGGTGGGAGTCGCCACCGTCAGGACGTCGAACGACGACTTCGTCTCGGACGCCGTCGCCGAGCGGGCGCTTTTCGGCGCGGCGAGCAACCGGCCGGTCGGAACCGTCGGCCCCTTGCAAAAGAAGAAGTTCTCGGAGGAGCGCCTCGACAACGAGCGGCGTGCATCGATGCGGGGTGGCGCCCAAGCGGCAACCGCGACCGGCGGCGGTGGAGAGAGCGGCGAATTCGAGACGTTCGCCCCCCTCCAGTGGGACATGCAGATGATCGGCGCCACGAAATACGAGTCGCATGACGTTCAACCCGGCGAGCGGGGAGTGCGAGTCGGGATTCTCGACACCGGCATCGACGGCTCTCATCCGGACATCGCCCCGAACTTCGACGGCGCCCTCAGCCGCAACTTCACCACCGACATCCCGAGCGTGGAGGGCCCCTGCGAGGAGGATCCGTCGGAGACGTGCGAGATTCCGATCGACGGCCCCTGCGCGGACGAGCCGGACGGCTCCTGCTCGGATCCGGCCGACGTGGACGAGAACGGACACGGCACGCACGTCGCGGGGACCGTCGGGGCGGCCGTGAACGGCCTCGGCATCGCCGGCGTGGCTCCCGAGGTCACGCTCATCAACATCAGGGCCGGCCAGGACTCTGGCTACTTCTTCCTCCAGCCCTCGGTCGACGCTCTCACGTACGCGGCCGACATCGGCGTCGACGTCGTGAACATGAGCTATTACATCGATCCGTGGCTCTTCAACTGCCGCAACAACCCGGCGGACTCACCCGAGGCGCAGGCTGAGCAGCGCACGATCATCGCAGCCACGCAACGCGCTCTCACGTACGCCCACCGTCACGGGGTGACGCTGATCGCGGCCGCCGGGAACGGGCACCAGAACTTCGACAGAAAGAACGAGATCGTGGACGAGACGAGCCCGGACTTCCCGCCCGGTGTCGCGTATCCACGTGAGATCACCCGAGACTGCCTCGATCTGCCGACTGAAGGGCGCAACGTCATCAGCGTCACCGCCGTCGGGCCGAGCACCCGCAAGGCGTACTACTCGGACTACGGACGCAACCACGCGGCCGTGTCCGCTCCGGGCGGAGACTTCTTCGACTATCCCGGTACGCCGCGTTTCGAGACGCCTGAGAACCTCATTCTCTCTGCGTATCCCGAGAACGTCGCGCGGGAGTTCGGCGAGATCGACGAGAACGGGGACCCGACCACGCCGTTCGTCCTCAAGGACTGTGAGGACGAGACGAACCCGGACACGTGTGCGTACTGGACGTACTTCCAGGGCACGTCGATGGCCTCACCTCACGCCGTGGGCGTCGCCGCGCTGATCGTCAGCGAGCACGGCCGGCGCGACGGCAAGGAAGGCGGGCTCAGGCTGAGCCCGAAACGGACGGAGCGGCACCTCTACCGCTCGGCAAGCGACCACGCCTGCCCGCAGCCTCGGCTCTTCAGCTACGAGGACAGCGGCATCCCGCCGGAGTTCGACGCCTTCTGCGCCGGCGGCAAGGAGCGAAACGGCTTCTACGGGCACGGGATCGTGGACGCCTACGCAGCCGTCCTCGGGAGGTAGCCGAGCTTCCAACCGTCAGTAGGACGCGAGCGCCGCCCCACGGGGCGGCGCTCGTCTCTCTCAATCACAACTAGGCGCGATCTCGCCCGCGGTCCTTCTTGCCGCCGCGGTCGTCGTCGTCTTCGTCGTCCTCGTCACGGTCGTCGTGCTTACCGTGGCCGTGGCCGTCGAAGAGCGTCACGGCGCTGAGGGCGTTCACGATCCCGTGGCCGAAGAACCCGTTCTTGTCGCCCCGCGCCTCGCAGCGCTCGTCCGCGGGACAGGGCTCGTGATCGGCGGTCTTCTCGAGGATGATCTCCACGAGCCGTGGATGAAGCTTGCCCCACGGCAGCCGGAACATCGTGCCGTAGCGGCTGACCACGAGGGCGGCGACACCGGAGACGTGGGCCGCAGCCTGAGACGTCCCCGCCATGAAGCGGTAGTAGCTCCGCGGGGTGCCGTCCGGGGGCGGACAAGGGGTCGCCATCGGGTCGCAGAAGAGACGCGGCACCTGGAGGTAGCTGGGCCACGCCGAGAGCTGGAACCCGGAGGGGGGCGGAAACTGAGCCGACATCTCCCCGGCGGGCGCCGCGACGTCGACATAGCCGAGGCCGAAGTTCGAGATGCTCGACTTCGCGCGGTCCGGCGCCGTGCCGGCGACCGTGATCACGCCCGGGAGCTCGCTCGGGAGCCGGAGGCACTCGTTGGCCGTCGCGTCGACGTTCTCGTTCCCCGCCGAGGCGACGACGGTCACGCCGCGATGGCGGGCCCATCCGACTGCGCGCCGGACGGCATCGATGAGGATGCTCCCGTCCGGATCGTCCTCGCAGAACTGCGTCTGGCCGCTCCTGAGCGTCGCGTCCGTCGAATAGCTGTTGTTCGCCACGTCGACGTCGTTCTCCGCGGCCCACATCAGCGAGCAGATGACGGCCTCGGGCAGGAAGAAGTCGCTCGTACCCTGGCGGACGCTCGCCTTGATGGCGGCGACCCGGACGTTCGGCGCGACCCCGACCACGCCGGTACCGTTATCCGCTGCCGCGATGATGCCGGCGACGTGGGTGCCGTGGCCCGAGTCGTCCTTCCAGGCCTCAGGATCCTCGTTCGGAGCACCCCCCACGCAGGAGACGCTCCGTGAGGAGTCGAGGTTCGAAGCGAGATCGGGGTGCGCCGCGTCGATGCCTGTGTCGATGACGCCGACAAGCACCTTCGGGCTTCCGCCGGTGATCTCGTGCGCCTCCTTGGCGTGGATCTGGTCGAGACCCCACTGGAGGCTCGAGAACGTGTCCTCGTCCGTCGCCGGCTCGTTCGGAAGCCGGCCGAATGGGCCTCCGTGCGATTCGATCCCGGCCGGGACGGCGTAGGCCGCCGTCGCGGCGGCGCCGTCGACCTGGCGGAAGCGCTCGATCGAAGACTCGAAGTTCGGATCGGACGACTCGGCGACGACGACGCCGATCCGGTGGTAGGTCGCCACGACCGAGCCGCCCGCGCGGTTCACCTGAACCTCGGCGAGACCCGGTGGCGCGACATGTCTGTAGAGGACGACGTAGCGCTCCGCGCTCGCCGTCCCGGCGAAAGCAAGCCCGAGCACGGCCACGCAGGCCGTCGCGAGCGTACGCGTGATCACTGATTGCCGCAGTGTTCTCTCCCTGTTCACGTTGCCTCTTCCCGTAGGGCTTGCGCCCGATAGGTGGACTATAGGAGGCCGCCCTCGAGTTGCCCTCCCTCAGTCGAGGGAGACGCGTGCCGCCGACCTTTAGCCCCGAATGTCGAGGATCACAGACGCCACGTGTACACGGATGCGCGTTGCGTCCCGAGCGACCAGCGCGTTGCATACGCATTGCCCCTGTAGAGCGCTGTCGTCCAGTAGCCGGTGCCTCTCGAGCGCAGACGCCCACGCGTCCGGACCCGGCCGCCCGAGATCCGGCGGTCGCGTAGGAAGGCGCGGCCCGACCGCTCGTCCGTCCAGAGGATCCGCCACCGGTTGAGCGCCGGGTGGCGAAGGAGCGCGACCCTGCTCCGGGCGACGACCTCACGCCGCCCGGACGAGAGGAACATGAGCCTGATGCGCGAGCCCGTCTTGTACACCGCGTGCCAGGCGATTCGTCCTGCTCGCAGTGACGGCCGGCCGAGGTCGATCCGGTGGGAGACGCGCGCGACCCTCCGGGAGCGCCCGGTCTCGAGGTTCTTGAGGAAGAGCGTCCGCGCGCGCCGGGTGTCGCGGCGAAACGCGATGAGGGGCCAGTCGAGCGAGGGGCGGGAGACGTTCCCGCGGATACGGGCGATCTTTGTGTTCGTCCGCCACTTGACGACCCGGATTCCCCAGGGGTCCACGTACGCCATGTGCCCGCCGTCGATAGCGGGCGCGGATGCTCGCTTGAAGACCCGCCCGCGGACGACGACGGTTCCGTCTTGTTTCGCGACCGCGAGGACTCCCCGGTCGACGGTCGGGTCGAGCCCGGAGGTCACCCACCTGGCGGCCTCCGCCGTCGACGCGAGCGCGAGGAGCGCCGCGCAGGCGGCCAGCCCGGCGACGTTGGCGCGCACGAGCGCTGGACGCCGGGCGACGATCCGTTCCACCGCCTCCGTCGCGTCGGCGCCCCGGCGGCGCGGCCAGACGAGCGTCAGCGTCCGTCCGGCGCCGTAGAGGGCGAAGCAGAGCGCGGCCGGAAGCGGCCGCGCCAGAGCGAGGGCTCCTGCGCACGCCACCCAAAAGGTGGCGAGCGGCTGGTACGTGAGGAAGCCCGCGCCGAGCCCCGCTCCATAGCCGGTCGCCCAGACGGGGAGCGGGAGCTCGAACCGCCAGCCCTCCGGGACCTGTCGGCGCGACTGGGGGAGCGGCAAGCGGACGAGGCCCGCCTCGCGGGCGGCGGCGACGAGCGCAAGCGCTGCCGCGAGGAGGACTGCCCGCTGCGCGCCGAGGGCGGCTCCCGTGAGTCCGAGCACGGCGCCGAGCACGCCCGCCGTGACGACCGCCGAGACGCCGAAGAGCACGGCCGCCACTCGCTGTCTTCTCGGGCTCCCGCACACGGCGGGAGTGAAGGTCTCGACCATCGAGAGCCCTCAGGGCGACCAGGCTCCGGAGATCCCCGCGAGGAGCGCGGCGCAGGCGACCGCGGCCTCGATCAACACTTGAGTCCTGTGTCGTAGTACATGACGCAATAGACCCGGCGGCCGCCCCAGCAGTAGCCGACGACCGAGGCGTCGCCGTTGATCCGGCGGCGGCTGAAGGAGCAGCAGTCCACGAGCTTGCGGATCTGGCCGCCGCAGCAGCGGAACCAGGAGCCCTGGACACGTACGTCCCCCTTGCCGTGGAGCTCTCGGACCCAGTCCTCACAGATGCGTGTCCGCGGCGCGGGGGGCAGTACGTTTCCGTCCGGCCCTCGCCGGCGCCGCCCCGAGCCGTCGAGCGCGTAGCCGGCGGAGTCGACGACCCGCCCGAGGTTGTCGATCCGCTTGCCGCTCTTCGGGTGGAGCGGATAGCCGTGTCGGTCGACCCGCGAGAGCGGCGGGTAGGGGCTCGGGCAGGAGCCGGTGTGCGCGATGTGCCCGCAGAAGTGCAGGGCATCGGCCTCGTCGGGCCTGACGGCGGCGGCGACGGCGGACCCGCCGGCCACCGCGAGAGCCGCGGCCCCGAGTCGCCCGAGGAAGGAGCGGCGCGTCGTCGCCTCGGCGAGCTTCGCCGAGAGCCGCTCGGCTCTCAGGTCGATGGCCTGCTCAGGCCGCCGCATGCACCCTTCCGGCGCCGACGGCGAGTAGCCCGTCGATCTCCTCGAGCGTGTTCACCGTCCCCTTGGCGGCGACGAGTCCGTCGACGACGTGCACGACGAAGGGCGTGCCCGGCACGTTCCAGCGCTCGAACGCGTCCGGCTCGGGCTCCTCCTCCACGAGGCGGACGGCGAGACCCTCGCGCGCGAGGGCGGAGATCCCCGGCGCGAGCTGGCGGCAGAGCCGGCAGTTCGCCGAGGCGAAGACGACGAGCTCGGAGCCGCGGCGCTCGAGGCGGTCCAGGAGGGGCGCCTCCACGCCCACGGCCGGGCCCTCCTCGGCGAGCTCGAGCGCCACGCGAGGTCCGAGCCGGAGCGTCAGGACGCCTACCTGCCGGTAGAGCGCGAGGACCAGGAGCGCGAGGACGGCCACGGCGGCGGCGAGCACGCCGAGGGCCGCCAGCACGACCGCGTCCCGGCCGGGCAAGCCGACCTCCCCGCCCCAGGCGGCCAGCGCCGCCAGCCCGCTGAAGGCGAGCGCGCGCAGGAGCAGCAGCGTCGTGCGACCTTCGCCGGCGCCGAAGCAGCCGCAGCGCAGGCGCTCGACGCCGCGCGCACGCGCGTAGGCGAGGGCGATAACGAAGAGGGCACCGAGCCCGAGCGCGGCATAGGGAGCGCCGGGAACGCCTGCGAGGAGCAGGGCGCCGACCGTCGCCTCCGCGGCGATCACCCCCCAGGAGAGAGGCGTCGCAACCGAGCCCGGAACGCCGTAGGCCCTCAGCCAGTCCGGGAACTCGTCGCTTCGCCGCAGCTTGGCGAGCGCCGCCCAGAGGAGGACGACTGCGACGACAATGCGGGCGATGCCTTCGAGCACGACCGGCGTACAGGCTAGTCGTTGTCCATGAAGAACTCGTAATCGTCGGCGAGAATGACTGCGTGCGGCGTCCGAGGCTCGTCGGCACCAACCACGTCGCCCTCGAGGTGGGCGACCTCGAGGAGGCGCTGGCCTTCTACGGACGCGTCTTCGACTTCGAGCTCCGCGGCCGCGTGCCCGGCATGGCCTTCCTCGACATGGGCGACCAGTTCGTGGCGCTCGCGGAGGGCCGCTCCCAGCCGCCCGACGAGGGGCGCCATCTCGGGCTCGTCGTCGACGACGCGCGGGCGGCGCGGAAGGCGCTCGAGGAGGCGGACGCCGAGATCCTCCCCGGGCGCGGGCTCGACTTCCGCGATCCCTGGGGGAACCGCGTTCAAGTGGTCGAGTACAGCGAGATCCAGTTCACGAAGGCCCCCGAGATCCTGCGCGGAATGGGCCTCGACCACCTGGAGAAGTCCGAGCGGGCGCAGGAGGAGCTCCGGCGCAAGGGTTTGACCTGACCTTCTGAGGCGCCGGGCGCCGCCGGCTTAGCCGGCGGCCTCGGCGCTGCGCAGGCCGCGGAGCGCCCAGAACGCGAAGACGGCCACGAGCGCCAGCACGAGGCCGAAGGCCGCGAGCACCTCCGTCGGGTCGCCGACGATGAAGCCTCTCCCCGCCTCGATGAAGAACGTGGCCGGGTTCACCGTCGCCACGGCATGGATCCAGCCCTGGAGCAGGTCGAGCGGCACGTACACGGGGGCGAGGAAGAGCGTCAGGAAGATCGGGACCTGCATCGCCGGCCCCGCCTGCACGGTCCGCGCTCGCATGGCCACGCCTCCGGCCCAGAGGATCGCCGCGAGGTTCAGGAGCAGCCCGAGCAGCACCAGGCCGAAGAGATCGACCCCGCTCCCGCCGACCTCCATCCCGGCCAAGAGAGCGACCACGGTGACGACCGCGGCCGTGAAGAGCCAGCGCACCATGGCCGCGAGCGCGTAGCCGGCGACGATCCCCTTCCGGCGGGGTGCGGCCAGGAGCAGCCTGCGGGCGAAGCCGCTCTCGAAGTCCCGGGCGATGGCGAACCCCGTGAAGACGCCGCCGAAGGCCGCCGACTGGAGGAAGACGAAGACGAACTGGAAGGCCGTGTAGCCGCCCGGGAAGTCGAAGCCGGGGACGTCGCCGATCCTCGAGAGCCCGCCCGCGAACGCCGTGAAGAAGAAGAGCGGAAAGAGCAGGGAGGGCAGGAGGATCGCCGGGTTCGTGAACGCGTTGTGAAGGTTGCGCCAGGCGACGGCGAGCGCGACGGAGCGGAAAGCTTTCATGTTCGGGCGAGCCTCCCCTTGAGCGCGAGCGAGGCAGCACCGAGCGCCGCGGCCGCGAGGCCGAGCCCGATGCCGAAGGCAAGCGCCAGCGCCTGCGCGTCCCAGCCGGAGATGATCAGGCTCCGCAGCCCTTCGATCAGGTACGAGACGGGGTTGATCGTCGCCACCGTGCGGAACCAGTCGATCTCGATCAGATCGCGCGGAAGGTTCATCGAGGACAGGAAGAGCAGGACGAAGAGGAGCGGGAAGAGCCCTTGCACCGCCTCGCCCGAGCCGGTGCGGAGCGCGAGGAAGGCGCCGATCGCCCCGAAGGCGGTCGCGATCAGCGCGGCGAGCAGGAGCAGCACGACCACGCCTGCCGCGCCGGCCTCCAGCCGGGCGCCGGCAGCCAGCCCGACGCTCAGGTAGAGGATCGACTGCGCCAGCCCGAGGACGACGATCCCCGCGAGCTGGCCGGCCAGCAAGGCGGTGCCGCGGAGGGGCGTGAGGGCGAGCCGGTCCAGGAAGCCTGTCTGGATGTCGCGCGCGAGATCAGTGCCCGCGTTCGTCGTCGCGAAGAGCGCGCCCTGCATGAAGGTGAAGGCGAGCGCGAAGTCGAGGAACGAGTCGGAGGGGAAGCCGGGGATGCGGACAGCGGCGTCGAGGCCGCCGACGTTGACGGCGAGCAGGAGAAGCGGGAAGAAGAACGCGAAGACGACGTTCGCCGGCTGGCGGAACGTGCGGACGACCGAGCGCCGCGCGAGATAGCCGACCTGCGTGAAGAGTTGATTCACGCCGGTGCGGGCTCCGGCAGCCCCTCTGCCTCCACGTCTGCCTCCTCGGCCGCGCCCTCGAGCGAGCGCCCGGTCTTGGCCAGGAAGACGTCGTCCAGCGACGGGGCATGAAGCTGGAGGTGCTCGACACGAAGGTTCTCGGAGTCGAGGGCGCGGACGATGTCCGCGAGCGAGTCGGCGCCCGCGCGCAGCCGCACGGCGACGCCCTTCGGCGAGCCGGGCTGCGGCTCCCCGAATCGGGCGAGGGTATCCGCGATCGCCTGCCGGTCGGCGGCGTCGGCCGGGACCGCCTCCACGCTCGGCCGCCCGATCTGCGCCTTGAGCAGGGCCGGCGTTCCCTCGGCGACGATGCGCCCGTGGTCGATGATCCCGACACGGTCGGCGAGCACGTCGGCCTCCTCGAGGTACTGCGTCGTCAGGAAGACGGTCACACCCTCCTCCTTCGCCAGGCGGCCGACCTCACTCCAGAGCGCGCTTCTCGACTGCGGGTCGAGACCCGTGGTCGGCTCGTCGAGGAAGAGGATGCGCGGCTCGTGCACGAGGGCGAGCGCCAGGTCGAGCCTGCGCTTCATCCCGCCCGAGTAGCCGTTCACCTTGCGGTCGGCCGCCTCGGACAGGCCGACGCGCTCGAGCAACGCGTCGCTTCGCCGCCCACGCTCCTCGCGGGCGATGCCGTGCATCGCCGTCTGCAGGCGCAGGTGCTCGCGCGCCGTGAGCAGCGGGTCGAGTGCGGCCTCCTGGAGCGCCGCGCCGATCGCGGCGCGCACCTTCGGCCCCTCGGAGACGACGTCGTGGCCGGCGACGCGCGCCCGCCCCGCCGTCGGGGGCAGGAGGGTCGTCAGCATGTGCACGGTGGTCGACTTCCCCGCGCCGTTGGGGCCGAGGAACCCGTAGATCTCGCCCGGCTCGACGCGGAGGTCGATGCCGTCGACGGCCCGCGGACCCTTCTTGAACTCTCGGACGAGGCCGTCGGCTTCGATTCCGAAGGTGTCGTGCATCTGCCCTAGACTACCTCGACCTTTGAGCTTGTCAAGTATCCACTCCATCAAGTATCATCGGGGCACATGGCCATTGCGACGACCGAGGAAACGACCGCCCGGGAAGCGTGGCGGCTGCTCATGGAGCTCGCCTTCGCCAACAAGGCGCGCTTCATGGCCACGATGGCCGAGTTCGACCTCACCCCGGTCCAGGGACACGTGCTCCGCCTGCTCGAGCCCGAGCAGCCGCTGCCCATGAACGACCTCGCCGGGGCACTCAACTGCGACGCCTCCAACGTGACGGGGCTCGTCGACCGTCTCGAACAGCGGGGCCTCGTGGAGCGGAGGCCGGGCGCCAGCGACCGCCGCGTGAAGGAGCTCCTCCTCACGGCGGAAGGAGTCGACGTGCGCACGCGCGTCCTCGAGCGGATGTGGGAGCCCCCCGAGGCGATCACCGGCCTCTCGGCGCGCGACCAGCGGGCTCTGCGAGACATCCTGCGCCGCACCCTCGGCCGCTCGTAGTGGCCGCGTCTCGGGCAGGAGACCGCGCGGCGCGGTCGTACACAATGGCGTGACCCGAAGCGGGACCGGCGTCGCCTGCCTGGCTGCCCTCGCCGTGCTCGTGCTCGCCACCGCGGTCGGCTTGGTGATCCTGCGGCCGAACGGGAGCCGGGACGAGCGGGTTCCGGACGCGCCGCAGGTCCAGACCGAGAGCGCGGTCGTCGCCGCCGTCACGGACGTGCCCTGCCGAGATCCCTTCTCGCGGCGCTGCGCCACCGTCGAGGCCCGCCTCGCGAGCGGCCCCGACCAGGGAGATACCGTGATGCTCGACGTCGCCGACGCCGTCCCCGAGCCGGGCGACGAGCTTCGTCTCTTCCACGTCGAGGTGCCTCCGGACATCGAGACCGGACCCGACTTCCAGGAGTACGCCCTCGCCGACTTCGAGCGCCGCCAGCCGCTGCT
>DASQWP010000098.1:0-4413 GCA_035640195.1 Gaiellaceae bacterium
GGCTCGCTAGCTCCCGGAACCAACGTAGGCGCTCGGCGTAGGGAACCGCCGCGTTGGCCGGCGACGTCGAGGGCAGCACGAAGAGGCCCGCGGCGCCGAGCCGCCGCTCCTGGAGGCCGAGCGCGGGGCGCTCCCGGAAAGCGCCCTCGTAAGCGGCCTTCCCGACGAAGGCGAGGATGCCCGGCTCGAGCTCCTCGGCGATGCCGGCCAGCCGTTCGGCCGCCCCCGCGAAATCGCCACGCCGCAGCTCCGAGCTTCCGCGCGTCGTCCGGGAGGCCGTGTTCGTGAGCCCGTAGCCGAGTCCGAGCATCGTCCACTGCTCGTTCGGCTCAAGCCGCCGCGGGGTCAGACCGGCGTCGGCGAGCAGGCGCCAGAAGTCGTTGCGCGGATTGGCGAAGTGGCAACCGGCTGCGGCGGAGCGGCGCCCCGGGTTGATGCCGCTGAAGACGACGCGCAGGCCGGGCGCGAGAATGTCCGGGACCGCCGAGGCCGTCGCCACGGCGATACCCTACGGGGGAGCGACAGGGAGGTAGCGATGGCGCAGGTGGAAGAGAAGGTCGAGACCAGGACGATCAAGAACTACGTCGGCGGAGGCTGGATCGACGCCGAGGCCGGCGAGCGGCTCGACGTCACGAACCCGGCGACCGGCGAGACGCTTGCGCAGGTCCCGCTCTCGGGCGCCGACGACGTTGACGCGGCTGTCCGCGCGGCGCGCGAGGCGTTCCCCGGCTGGCGCGCGACGCCGCCGCTCGAGCGCGCCCGCGCCTGCTTCGAGCTCAAGTACCGGCTCGAGGAGAGGAGGGACGACCTGGCCGCGCTCGTCACACGCGACAACGGCAAGGCGATCAAGGACGCGGCCGGCGAGATCCGCCGCGGCATCGAGTGCGTCGAGGTGGCGACCGGCATCCCCTCGCTCATGCAGGGCGCGAACCTCGAGGACGTGTCGCGCGGAATCGACTCCGACATGATCCGCCAGCCGATCGGCGTCTTCGCCGGGATCACGCCGTTCAACTTCCCCTTCATGGTGCCTCTCTGGTTCCTGCCCTTCGCGATCGCGTGCGGCAACACTTTCATCCTGAAGCCGTCCGAGCAGGATCCCCTCGCCATGGAGCTGACGTTCGAGCTGCTCGACGGGATCGACCTGCCGCCGGGAGTCGTCAACCTCGTGAACGGCGGCAAGGATGCGGTCAACGCCGTCCTCGAGCATCCAGGAATCGACGGCGTCTCCTTCGTCGGCTCGACTCAGGTGGCCCACTACATCTACGAGACGGCGGCGAAGCACGGGAAGCGCGTGCAGGCCCTCGGGGGCGCGAAGAACCACGTCATCGTCATGCCGGACGCGGAGCTCGAATCGGCGGTGGACGGCGTGCTCTCCTCCGCCTTCCACGCCGCCGGACAGCGCTGCCTCGCCAACTCCGTGTGCGTCGCCGTGGGGGACGTGTACGAGTCCCTCAGGGAGCGCCTGGCGGAGAAGGGCGGCTCCATGGTCGTCGGCGACGGCTCCGACGAGACGACTGAGGTCGGCCCCGTCATCTCTCCCGGCGCCCACGAGCGCATCCTCGGATGGATCGACAAGGGCGTCGAGGATGGCGGCGAGATCGTCCTCGACGGCCGCGGGCGTGGCTCGGAGGACGGCAGCTTCATCGGCCCGACGATCATCGCGGCCGAGCCCGACGCGGAGATCGCCCGCGAGGAGATCTTCGGCCCGGTGCTCACGCTCCTCAAGGCTCGCGACCTCGATCACGCGCTCGAGATCCTGAACGCGTCGACCAAGGGCAATGCGGCCTCCATCTTCACGACGAGCGGAGCGGTCATGCGCAAGTTCCGCTACGAGGCGCAGGCCGGGATGCTCGGCGTGAACATCGGCGTGGCCGCGCCGATGTCGTTCTTCCCCTTCACCGGCTGGAAGGACTCGTTCTTCGGCGACCTGCACGCACACGGGCGCGACGCGATCGACTTCTACACGGAGAAGAAGGTCGTCATCACGCGCTGGCCGAAGACAGCCTGAGTTGCCGAAACGGTTCGAGTACTCCGTGGCCGTGACGAGCGGAGCGCTCGAGCCTGACCCTGACTGGACGCCGGAGCACCTCGTCCTGGCCGGGCTGGGGCGTTGCACGCTCAAGAGCCTCGCGTTCCATGCCGAGCGGCGGTCGATCTCCTCCGCTGGGGAGGCGGCCGCGGCGGGCGTCGTCACGAAGCGCGAGGAGGACGGCCGCTATGCCTTCGTCGAGATCGAGTGCGGCCTCGACGTCGAGCTCGAGCCAGCCCCGGAGGGCGAGCAGCTGACGGAGCTCCTCGACCTCGCGGAGCGGGACTGCTTCGTCGGCGCCTCGCTGACAGAGCAGCCGCGCTACGAATGGCGGGTGAACGGCACGGTCGTGGCGCGGTGAGGGTCCTCGTCCTCGGCGGAACGCTCTTCCTCGGGCGCCACCTCGTGGAAGCCGCACTTGCACGCCACCACACGGTGACCCTCTTCAACCGCGGGCAGACGAACCCGGGCCTCTTCCCGGAAGTGGAGAAGCTCCGTGGCGACCGCGACGGCGACCTCTCCGCACTGGAGGGCCGCCGGTGGGACGCCGCGATCGACACGTCCGGCTACGTCCCGCGAGTCGTGCGCGCCTCCGCGGAGCTGCTGGCCGGCGCCGTCGAGCACTACACCTTCGTCTCGAGCCTCTCCGTGAACATGCCCAGCCCCAGGATCGGGCTCACCGAGGACGATCCCGTACACGAGCTCGAGGACGTGGGGAGCGAGGACGTGGATGCGCACTACGGTCCGCTCAAGGCGCTGTGCGAGCGGGCGGTCGAGGAGGCCCTCCCCGGCCGGGCGTTGCACCTCCGCTCGGGACTGATCGTCGGCCCCCACGATCCCACGCGCCGGTTCACGTACTGGGTCGAGCGAGTCGCGCGCGGCGGCGACCTCGTCGCGCCGGCGCCGCCCGATCGGCACGTGCAGTTGATCGACGTCCGCGATCTCGCCGACTGGGCGATCCGCATGGCCGAGGCAAGCGAAGCCGGGACGTTCAACGCCACGGGCCCGGTTCGAACCTTCTCCGAGATGCTCGACGCCTGTCGGGCCGCGGCAGGAAACGACGCGCGCCCGGTCTGGGTGGCCGAGGACGTGCTGCTCGCCAACGGCGCCGAGCTGCCCCTGTGGCTCCCGCTCGAGGCGCATCCCGAGTGGGCGGGATTCTTCGCCGTCTCGACCACGAAAGCCGAAGAGCGCGGGCTCGCGGCTCGGCCCCTCGCGGAGAGCGCACAGGCGATCCTCGCCGCCGGCCACGCGGCGACGGAGAAGTTCGGGCCGCGAGTCCCGCCCGCGGAGCTCGACCCCGAGCTTGAGGCGCGCATCCTGCGCGAGGCCGCATGAGCACCGTCGCGCTCGACGTCGCCGCCGTTCGTACCCGCTTCTCGGCGCTTGACCGGCCCACCGCCTTCCTGGACGGGCCGGCCGGGACGCAGGTGCCCGACTCGGTGATCGAGGCGATGGCGCGCTACCTGCGTGAGGCGAACGCGAACCTGGGTGGGGCGTTCGAGACGAGCCGCAAGAGCGACGCCCTCGTGGTCGAAGCCCGCCACGCCACGGCACGCTTCCTCGGAGCGGCACCCGACGAGGTCGGCTTCGGCCCGAACATGACGACCCTGAACTTCGCGCTCTCACGGACGCTGGGGCGCGAGCTCCGCTCCGGCGACGAGATCCTCGTCACCCGCCTCGACCACGACGCCAACGTCGCGCCGTGGCTCGAGCTCGCCCGCGACCTCGACCTGAGCGTGCGCTTCGTCGACTTCGACGACGAGTGCCGCCTCGACCTCGACGATCTCGAGCGACAGCTCTCCGAGCGGACGCGGGTGGTCGCCTTTCCGTGGGCCTCGAATGCGGTCGGGACGATCACCGACGTGCGTCGCATCGCCGACCTCGCGCACGAGGCGGGCGCCCTCGCCTGGGTGGACGCCGTCCACTACGCGCCGCATGGGCCAATCGACGTCGCCGCCGCAGGCGCGGACGTCCTTCTCTGCTCGCCGTACAAGTTCTACGGTCCTCATCTGGGGCTCTTCTACGGCCGCAGGGACGTGCTCGAGCGCTGGCGGCCCTTCAAGGTGCGGCCGGCTCCCGACGAGCCGCTCGCCCTCCGCTTCGAGACGGGAACGCTCCAGCACGAGGCGCTCGCCGGCCTGCTCGCCGCGTTCGCCTACGTCGAGTCCGTCGGCTGGGAGGCGATCGTCGCTCACGAGCGCGAGCTGGGCGAGCGGCTGCTCGCCGGACTGCCCGACGGGCTTCGGCTGCACGGGCAGCCGACGATGGAGAGCCGCACGCCCGCGTTCGCCGTCACGCATCCCGTGCGCTCCCCGGACGAGATCGCGACGCGGCTCGCCGAGCGCGACATCGCTGTCTGGGCCGGGGACTACTACGCGTTC
>DASQWP010000099.1:0-3814 GCA_035640195.1 Gaiellaceae bacterium
CGCTTCGCAGCGAGGGCTTCGGCGCCTATGCGCGCCGCGTCTCGCGACCGTACGCGCGGGCCGTCACGGGCCACTTCGACCCGGCCCGGCCCACGTGGACGGAGCGCTTGCTCGCGAAGGCCCGGAGAGAAAGGTGAGCAGGATCGACCGGGGCATGATCCCGACCGACTGAGCGGCTACATTCGAAGGCGATGACTCCCTGCGCCGACTGCCCCGGGAATCCGGGAAGCCGCCGAGGAGGACTCGGTCGAGCGTTGAGGAAACCTCTGGCAATTTGAGGAAACGTGCGTATGGTCCGACTAGACCCCGCTCGCTGCGGCCACTGAGGGAAGGGGCCTGATTGTCCACATGGGAAAGCACGACCTGGATCGCCGCCGGCGCGTCCGCGCTCGCGGCGCTCGCGCTCGTCGCGGTCGTCGTGCTGGCCGCACGTCTTCGGCTGGCGCGCCGGCGGCTCAGCCAGGCCGACGAGCGACCCGGCGACGACGTCGTCGCCGGCGACCTCGCACGCGCGCTCGAGCGCTCCCAGGAAGAGACGGCGAGTGCCCAGGAGGAGGCTCGCCTCGCCCTTGAGGAGAGCGAGCGCGTCCGCACAGAGCTTCGCTGGCTTCGGCATCTGGGCGACATCGGCGGCACGATCGACCTCGAGGGCGTGCTCAAGCGGGCGCTCGACGCCGCGTCCCGGCTGGGCAATGCCGCCGCGGCGATGATCGTGCTCGTCCGCGAGGAGGAGGAGCCTCTCATCGCCACGCTGGGCCTCTCCGCGGAAGAGTCGTCCCGCGAGCTGCTCGGGCTCCCGCCCGAGGGCGGGCAGGCCCGCGCCGTCACGCTCAGCTACCGGTACACCGAGGACGAGGCCGACTACGACGAGTTCCGCCTGCGCGGCGGGCTGGCCGTTCCCATCGCCGGCGAGGACGGTGGCCGCACGGGCACCCTGGCGATCTTCTGGCGCCGGGTCGAGCGCGAGATCACCGACGAGGAGCTTGCGCGGCTGGAGACCCTGACCGCGGCGCTCAGCGCCGCTCTCGAGAACGCCTTCCGCTTCCAGGAGGCCCGCCGGCTCGCGGACCTCGATCCGCGGACCGGCCTGTACAGCCGCCGCTACCTGACCGAGGCGCTTGCGCGTGAGTGCGCCCGGGCGCGCCGGTACGAGCGGCGTCTGGCCCTCGTGCTCGCGCGTCTCGACACGGCCCTCTCGGCCGAGGTCCTGGCGACGGCGGGAGAGCGGTTGCGCACGGCCGTGCGGGGCGCGGACATCGCCTGCCATCTCGACGACGGGCGCTTCGCCGTCGTCCTTCCCGAGGCCTCTCTGGCCGACGCGGAGCACCTCTACCGCCGCCTCCAGTTCGCGGTCGGCGCCAAGCTGGGGACGAACGGCCGCGTCCGCTTGCCCGCCGGCATCGTCGAGCTGCGGCCCGAGGACGACGCCGTCTCCTTGCTCGAGCGAGCGGAGGCGGCACTCGAGCGCGAGGAGGAGCCCGGAAGCCGGCTCGAAATCGCGCTTGAACCGCTGACCTGAGCAGCCTAGGCTTGGAGCCGTAAATGGCGACGATCCTCGAGCTCTCCAAGTTTGCGAACGTTTCGGCGGAGAACGTCCTTCGCGTCGTCCACGGGGAGCCGGTGAGCGAGGACGTCGCGCGGCGCGTCCAGGAGGCGATCGACGCCCTCGGCGCGCCCCCGTATCCACGCCCCACCGTCGAGCTTCTCCCGGCCGAGCAGGCGCCGCCGGCCGACACCCGCCACGACGAGCTCCTCGAGCGCTTCGCCGCGGCGGCAGCCGAGCTCGAGTCGACCCTTCCCCAGGGGGTCAGCACCGTGGTCTACGAGGCGCTCCGCGTAGAGGTGCGCCCGGTCGCGCAGCACGTCGCCGAGATGGGATCGCTCTTCGAGCACATGCTCCGCCGGCTCGAGCGCGTCGGCATGGACGTGGACAGCGAGCGGCGCGAGCGCGTCGAGGACATCGCCCTCCTCACCGAGCTGATCACGACGGGCTGGCGCGGCGTCGACCGCCGCCTGGCCCGCCTCGAGAGCATGATCGCGCGGCTCGAGGAGCGCCAGGGCGGCAAGGCCTCCGGCCGCGTCATCCGGATGGACGAGCACCAGAGCCGGACCTCCTCCGAGTAGCGAGCACGACCGCGGTCACGAGCGCCGCGACGACCGAGCCGGAGAGCCCGAGCGCCATGTCGCCGAGCGTGTCCGTGTACGCCGTCTCGAGCTCGGGCGAGTTGCGGATGAAGGTGACGTACTCCGCGAGCTCCCAGAGGATCGCCGTGACCGCGCCGAAGCCGACGCAGAGCGCCCCGATCGTCAGGCGCTCGAGCGCGAGCCTGAGGAGAAGCTGCCCGAACGCCGCCGTGAGGATCGCCCAGTTGACGAGGTGGTTCGCGTCGTCCCACCAGCCGATCGTGTCGTAGAGGTCGGCGGCGTTGCCGGCGACGTCGATCAGGAACGGGAGGACGAGGAGAACGTCCATCGCGTACGGGTACGGAATGGGACGCCCGCGCCGGCGCCGGGCGATGGCCCACCCGAGCGGAACGACGAGGACCGACCACGGGTAGACGAGCGCCCGGGCCGTGAAGGCCTTGCCCTCGAACTGGGGCAGGTCCGGGCGCACGACGGCGAAGAGGAGGAGACCGACGAGCGCCGCCTTGACGGCGACGTCGAGCCAGAAGAGGAAGGGTCGTCCGCGCACGACGACGCTCCCGCGGCGGCTAGCGATTCTCGCCGGGCTCGCCGAGCGAGCGCTCGAGCGAGCGGAAGACATCCTCGTTGATCTTCTCGGCCAGGCGCTCGCCCAGCTCGTCGAAGCGGCGGTCCCAGTCGGCAGCCGGCTCGGCGGGCGCCGGAGCTTCGCTCTCCGGGAGGTCGACGCCCTCGATCGTGAGCGCGTACACGCGCTCCGGCTCGTCGAGGTCCTTGAGGCGCCGCTCGCCGAGCGGGTGGACGGACACGCCGTCCGGGAGCGACGATCCGAGGAGCGCGCGCGTCGTCTCGGAGAGGAGAACCTGTCCCCCTTGCCCGGCGCCGCAGAGCCGAGCGGCCCGGACGACGTCGAGGCCGAGGTAGCCCTCCTCGCCGAGCACGGGCTCGCCCGTATGGAGGCCCATGCGCACGCGCACATCCTCCCCGGCCGGCCAGGCATGCTCGGCGTGGGCCCGTTGCGCCGCGACCGCGCCCGCCACGGCATCGCGCGCACGGGCGAAGGCGAAGAAGAACGCGTCGCCCTGTGCGTCGATCTCGACGCCGCCGCGTTCGCCGTACGCCTCTCGCACGATGCGGCGGTGCTCCGCGATCAGCTCCCCGTAGTGCTCCCCGAGCCTCTTCAGGAGGCCGGTCGAGCCCTCCACGTCGCTGAAGACGAACGTGACGGTCCCGGACGGCAGGGTCGTCATGCGAGCATTCTGGCAACGAACCGCGCGAGAGCGCTTAGGCTTCCGTGAGACCGTGCCGGTATACGAGACGATCCTGGTCGCCTACGACGACCCGAGCACCGAGACGCTCGAGCGCGCCGCCGACGTCGCCGCCGCGCTCGGCTCGACGCTCATCGTCACGAACGTGGCGGCGACGGCCGACTCGGCGGAGGCCGAGGAGGCGGAGCACCTTGCGCACGAGCGGCTCGGCAAGGCACGCAGCTTCCTGGACGAGCGCGGCCTGGCCGCCGAGCTCATCACGTCGGTCGGACCGCCCGCCGAGGCGATCGTGAAGCTCGCGGGCGAGCGGAACGCAGACCTCATCGTGATCGGAACGCGGCGAAAGGGCTTCTTCGAGCGCCTCGTCGAGGGCAGCGTCAACCAGAACGTCCTCCGGCGCGCAG
>DASQWP010000100.1:0-10278 GCA_035640195.1 Gaiellaceae bacterium
GCTGCGGGCCGAGACGCTGCGGCTCCGGCTCGAGGGGTCCCCGTCGTCGTCGTCATCGTCGTCGTCGACGTCGCAGTCCACGTCGTCCTCGCATTTCCCCGGCGTGTCCGGCGGAGAGGCAGTCGGCGGCTTCGGCGGCGGATCCTGCTTCGGCGGCGGAGCCGGCGTTGGAGCATCGCCTCCGCCGCCGCCTCCATCGCCCGTGGGCGACGTGGAGGGCGGCGAGGGGTTCGAGACGAGGACGGGAGGAGGTCCCGTTGAGGGCGCCGCTTGATCCTCGTCCACCGACGGAGCCCCAGTGGAGCCGCGGGCGGGACCGGGGTCCCGACCCGGGCGGCCCGGTTGGCCGGGCTCTCGCGGACTCGTGCCCGTCTCGATCTCGGCCGGCACGGTGGCGCTTCCCTGCGCGGGCGTCCGGCTCTCAGGGAGCGAAAGCGAAGAGGACGGGTCGGCGGCGAAGACGCGCAGCCAGAGGTAGATCGTTGCGGCAGCTCCTGCGGCGACGAGGCTGAGGTTCGCGCCGAGGAGGAACGGGCGCCCTCCGGGCGTTGCGACCGCTGGAGCCGCCGCGGCGAGGGGGGCGGGCGCGGGAAGAGGCTCGACCACAGCCGGAGCAGCGGCCGCCGGGACCGCAGGCGGAAGGCCGCGGGTAAGAGCGATCTCCGCGCACTCGATACGGTCGAAGCCTTCCCCGAGGCCTGGAACGACCACCTGGAAGCCGCTCGGGTCGAAGGCCCGGCCGCAGACCCGACACAGCGTCATGCGGCTCTTATATCACTCTGTTCGGCGGGACTCTGGGACGGCGCTGGCCACCCGGTTCTTGCCCTCCGCCTTGGCGCGGTAGAGGGCCCGGTCGGCCGCCGCGAGGAGCTCCTCCGCGCTTCCGGCCTCGGGAAACGAGGACACGCCGAAGCTCGCCGTCACGGGCGCGCGGTCGTCTCCGATCTCGGGAATCCGGAGGTCGGCGAGCGCGGCGGCGAGGCGGAGGGCGAGCTGCCGGCCGCCCTCCAGGCCTGTCTCGGGGAGGAGGACGACGAACTCCTCGCCCCCGAAGCGGACCGGGAGGTCGAAGTCGCGCATGTTCTCGCGCATGACGTCGGCGAAGCGCCGCAGCACAAGGTCTCCCGTGCCGTGGCCGTAGCGGTCGTTGATGTTCTTGAAGTCGTCGAGGTCGGCAAGGACGAGCGCGAGGGGATCGCCGAACCGCTCGGCGCGGCGGACCTCGAGCGCGAGCGTCTCGGTGAATCGTCGGCGGTTGGCGAGCTGCGTCAGCTCGTCGGTGATCGCCTGCCGTTTGACCGTACGGTGGAGGCGCTCGTTCTCGAGAGCGACTGAAGCTTGGGCGGCGAGCCACTGGGCGAGCTGCTCCGCCTCGCGGTCGAAGGAGCCGCCGGCCGGCGCATAGAGGAGCAGGCGACCCATGCCGTCCTCGTCCGCGCCTAACTGAAGCGAGAGCGGACGGCTTCCGGCGCCGGGATCGCCGGCACGCGCGATCTCCCGGCCGCCGCTCACGATGCGGGCGCCGGCCGCGCCGGTCGCGTCGATCGCGCTCTCGAGGATGACCGGCAGGAGCGCCTCCGGATCGTGGGTGGCGGCGAGCGCTTCGCCCACCAGGGCGACCGCGTCGCGCATCCGCCTAGCGGAGCGGCGGCTGCCGGCGGTGTCGCCGGCCCGGCGCCCGAGATCCTCCGGCTCGGTGCCTTGGGCCGGCCGCGCTCTCCGCTGCCGGAGGATCCAGCCGACCGTCCAGGCGAGGAGCGCGATCACCGCCAGCGTGAGCAGCGCGGCGAAGAACGCGCGGCGGCGGGTGTCCCGTTCGGCGGCCTGGATCGGATCGTCGGAGGCGAGGGCGGCGAGCCGGACGTCGGCCCCGTCGAGGAGCGGGGTCGAGGCGTAGCGAAGACCCTCGTCCGCGAGCCGGACGTCGCCGGCGCGCTCCGCCGGCAGCTCTCCCTCGAGCCCCTGCGAGGCGGCCACGATGCGATCACCCTCGACGAGCGCGACGGCGTCGCCCTCGACGAACCCGGCCGCCGCGGAGAGCCGGTCGGCGAGCGCGTCGTCCAGCGGTACGCCGACCACGACGGTCCCCAGCGTGCGACCGTCCGCGCCGGTGACGCCGACCTCGCGCCGCACGAGAGGCTCCATCCGGCCTGCAAGGGTGATCCCGTCCGCGACCAGGGCGACGTCGTCGTTCGCGGCGACGATGCGCTCGGCCGCCGCGCGGTTCCCGTCGGCGAGTGCGCGCTGCACGGGCTCCGAGCGGGCGAGCTGCTCCGCGCGACGCTCGGCCTCTGCGAGCACGTCGGCGAATTCCTCGCGGGCGACCCGGAGGCTGGCCGCGAGGCGCGTATCCACGTTCTCGCGCTCCTGGCGGGATGCGATCCCTCCGGCCACCCACGCGGCCAGCAGGATCGTGATCGCAGCCAGTACGAGTAGCCAGAGCGCAGCCGCGAACGGACCGCGGGCCGCACGCGGGGAGAGTCTCGCCATGGTCGCCGTCGGGCCCCCTCCTTTCGACCTATTTTAGTGGCCTGCAGCTAGAAGCCGGCGTCCCTCACGTCGCCTGCGATCAGAAGCGCGATGACAAGCGCCGCGAGGAGCCTGTAGGCGACGAAGACCGAGTAGTCGTGGCGCCGCACGTAGCCGAGGAGCGCCCAGATGGCTGCGAGGCCGCTCACGGCCGCGGCGATCGTGCCGACGAGGAAGGGTCCGGCCGAGCCCGGAGGTAGGTCGCCGAGCACGACGTCGGTGATGCCCTTCCAGACGCTGGCTCCGAAGACGATCGGGACGAGAAGGAGGAACGAGAAGCGCGCGGCCGAGTCCCGGTCGAGTCCAAGGAAGCGTGCGGCTGAGATGGTGACGCCCGACCGCGAGACGCCGGGCGCCAGGGCGAGACTCTGCGCCAGCCCGACTGCGAGCGCGGTTCCCAGGCCGAGGTCGCCCATCTCCCGCGTGGGCTCCCGCCGGTCGGCGAGCCAGAGGATGACACCGAACGCGGCGAGGAAGAGCGCGATCTGCCACGGCTCGCCCAGGTTGTCGGCGATGAGCTCCTCGCCGAGGGCGCCGACCACCGCCGCCGGGATCGTGGCGAGGACGACGAACCAGGCGATCCGCTCGTCCGCTGTGGCGATCTCGCGCCGGCGCACGCTCGCGAGCCAGGCCGCCGCGAGACGCGCCAGGTCCCACCGGAAGTACGCGACCACGGCGACGAGCGTGCCCACGTGGAGCGCGACGTCGAAGGTCTGGTTGAACTCCTCGTTCGTCTGCAGGTACTCCCACTCGGCGAGCCAGGGGACGAGGATGAGGTGGCCGGAGGAGGAGATGGGGAGGAGCTCCGTCAGCCCCTGGACGATCCCCAGCGCGAGCGCCTGCCAGTTCGAGAGCGCCCCCGGCTCCTCGCCGACGCGCAGGGCCGCGAGCAGCACGGCGACGAGAAGCGCCGCGCCGACGGCGACCACGATCACGACGCGACGCATCGAGTGAGTATCGTACGGGCCGCCGGCTTATGAGCGGGAACGACATCGTCCTCGGGCTCGTCGCCCTCGTCCTCGTCGTCTTCAGCCTCGTCGTCTCGCTCCTGATCCCGAGGCGCGACCCCGGCTTTCCCGGGCGGAACCTCCGCGTCTTCGTGGTGGTCGCCGTGCTCCTCGTGGTCGCCATGCTGGCGGCGGTCGAGCTCGCCGGCGAGACGCACGAGGAGGAAGGCGGCGGGACGGAGGCTGCGGAGACGCAGGAGGGCGGCGGCGGCGACGGAGCAGCAGCCGGCAATCCGGCCGCTGGAAGCGAGGTCTTCGGCTCGGCCGGCTGCAACACGTGCCATACCCTCGCCGACGCGGGCTCGACGGCCGAGACGGGGCCGAACCTCGACGAGGCGCTCCAGGGTCAGGATGCCGCGTTCATCCGCGAGTCCATCGTCGACCCGAACGCCGTGGTGGCCGAGGGCTTCCCGGCGAACGTCATGCCCGGCAACTACGGCGAGCAGCTCAGCGAGCAGGAGCTCGCCGACCTCGTCGCCTACCTCGCGCAGGCGACCGGCGGCGGCTGAGTCAAGGCGGAGAGGGCGGGATTCGAACCCGCGACCCAGCTTTCACCGGGTACGCGATTTCCAGTCGCGCTCCTTAGGCCAGCTCGGACACCTCTCCGCGCCGGCTCCCATGGTAGCCGGTCGGGTTTTGCCCTTCCCGGAGCACGGTATGAGCGAGAAAGGCCCAGCGAAGGAGGTTTCCGATGCCGCCACGCGGAGTGAAGAAGGGGACGAAGCGCGAGCGCCAGTACGAGCACATCAAGGAGAGCGTCAAGGAGCAGGGCGCTTCGACCGACCGCGCCGAGGAGATCGCGGCCCGGACCGTCAACAAGGAGCGTGCGCGCGCGGGCGAGTCGCGGACGCGCTCGCGCACCTCGACGCGCGACATGCCGTCGGGGCGCCGCGGCGGCCAGCGCTCGGGCACGAGCCGCCCCAAGGGCCGCACGAAGGACCAGCTCTACAACGAGGCCAGGAAGATGGGCGTCGAGGGCCGCTCGAAGATGAACAAGGCCCAGCTGCAACGCGCCGTCGACCGCAGGAAGTAAGAAGCAGGTCCGCCCGGCGTACGCTGCTCCGGTGACCCGGCGCCGGGCCCGCTACCGCTCGCTCGCGTCGCTCCAGCGAGACAACGCGGTCTGCCGCGCCTGCGCCGAGGCTGGCTTCCCGCTCGAGTCCCTCCCGGTCTTCGAGGGCCGGGCCACGCAGCGGGCGGTGATCGTGGGGCAGGCGCCGGGCATCGTCGAGGCGGAGGAGCGGCGCCCCTGGCGCGGCCGGGCCGGGCAGACGCTCCGCAGGTGGCTCGCCATGGAGGAGGACGAGTTCTACGCGACGTTCTACTGCGTCTCGGTCACACGCTGCTACCCGGGACGGACTCCCGGCGGCCGCGGCGACCGTCCTGCGACGCCGCGGGAGATCGAGCTCTGCCGCTTCTGGCTCGACTGGGACCTCCGCCTGCTCCGTCCGGCCGTCATCGTCCCCGTCGGAGGCCTTGCGCTTCGGCGCCTGCTCGGGCGCCTCGGCCTGACGGAGTGCGTCGGCCGCCGCTTCGAGCTCGGAGAGGCCGCCGTCGTGCCCCTGCCCCACCCGTCGGGGGCGAGCAGCTGGCTCAACGAGCCCGCGAACCGGGAACGCCTTGCCCTCGGGCTCGGGCTGCTCAGGATCGAGCTCGGTCGTGCAGGCGCCGCAGCGCCGGGCGCGTGAACCAGAACCACAGGAAGAGCACCGCTATGACGGCCGTGGAGACCGCCGTCGCCGCCGGGCCGAAGAGGAAGCCGGCGACGACGAACACCGACGCGCTCATCGCAAGCGCCAGGAAGACGAGCGCGGCGATCGACGTCTTGCTCGCGTAGTGAAGGAGCACCTCCTTGTCCTGCTGGCGCCAGCGCATGCGATGGCCCGCCGTGGGGGTGATGAGGAGGACGATGGCGATCGCAGCGCACGCGAAGGCGGCGAAGTACACGTACTCCTGCACCGTCGTCAGGTCGGCGAAGCGGTTCTGGAAGGGGAGGATGAGTAGGAACGTGAAGAGCACCTGCGCGCCGGGCATGGCGACGCGGTGCTCCTGGAGGAGCTCTTCCCACTCCTGATCCAGGTCCTCGCCTGGCTCCGCCTCGTTGCGTGCCGGCTCGTCGGTCACGGCGGAGAGACTACTCACCCGACGCGCAAGGATGCCGATGTCAGTCTGGCGTGGTGGCGTCCGCGGCCTCGCCGACACCCGTCCCCTGGGTGCGCACGAGCTCCGGCTCCGCGGTCGGAAGCTCGAAGGTGAAAGACGATCCCTTGCCTTCCGCCGACTCCACCCAGATGCGGCCGCCCATCCGACTGACCAGCTCGCTACAGATGTAGAGCCCGAGCCCGGTGCCGCCCACGCCTCGGGTCATGTCGGGGTCCAGGCGGTAGAACTTCTCGAAGATCCGCTCGTGGTGGTCGGCCGGGATGCCGAGGCCCTCGTCCCTGACGGAGAAGGAGACCGCGCCCTCGTGGGCGTCGAGCCCCACTTCGATCCGCCCCCCGTCCGGCGAGTACTTGATCGCGTTCTCGAGCAGGTTCACGAGCACCTGCCTCGCGCGGTCGCGATCGGCCCCCACGAGGGGAACGACCGGCGTGCTGACGATGTCGACGGACACTCCGGGCGGCGTGTGCATCCGGACCGAGTCGACGACGCGCTCCACGAGGTCGGCGGCGTCGAACGGCTCGCGGGAGACGTCGAGCCGGTCGGCGTCCAGCTGGTTCGCCAGCAGGATCTCGTTGACGATCCGGCTCAGGCGCTCGGACTCGTCCACGATCAGCGAGAGGAAGCGGTCTCGTCCCGCCTCGTCGAGCACGAAGTCGTGTCGGCGCAGCGTCTGGGCGGCGCCGTAGACCGCCGCGAGAGGCGTGCGCAGCTCGTGGGAAGCGGTGGCGACGAACTCAGCCTTGAGCTCGTCGAGCCGCCGCTCCTCGGTGACGTCACGGAAGGCGTAGACGGTCCCGCCGAAGAACTCGACGCCCGAGATCGAGATCCAGCGCTCTCCCTTTCCGGTCTCGAGGGGCACGGTCTCTGCGCGCCCGGGCTCCCGCGAGGAGACGACCGGAACGCGCTCGGCCAGCCCCTGCCAGCCGGGCATCGCCTCGGACGCGGCGTGCCCGACCACTGCCGAGGCCGCTAAGCCGGTGATCACCTCCGCCGCCGGGTTCCAGAGGCGGATGACGCCGGCGCGGTCGAGGAGGAAGACGCCGTCGCCTACGTACGTGAGCACGCGGGCTGCGTCCGCCCGCTCCTCGACCTCACGGTAGAGCCGTGCGTTGTCGACTGCGAGCGCGGCCCGCCGGGCGAGATCCTGCCCGAGAGCCAACTCGTCGGCGCCGTAGGACCGCCCGGACCCGCTCGCCACGAGCGTGACCGCGCCGAGGGCCCGCCCGCGAGCGAGGAGAGGGACGGAGAGCCACGAGTCGGCTTGGAGCTCGCCGAGCGCCGAGGACTCGGCCCCGTCGCCGCCGGAGGCAAGCCTGGCCCGCCCGTTCCGGACGACGTCCGCAACGGGCGGCTCGGGCCGGCCGGCCGGCCGGCCGCGGTCCTGGTCGCCGCGGAGCGGCTCCGCGTGCGCGACGGCGAAGCGTCTCAGCGTCCCGTCCTCCTCGAGCAAATCGACCATGCACCAGTCCGCCAGCTCGCGCACCGCGAGGTCGGCCATCCGCCGCAGAGTCGTCTCGTAGTCGAGCGAGGACGAGAGCACGTCGCTCGCCTCTGCGAGGAAGTCGAGGTTCCGCTGCTTGATTCCCGACTCCGCGCGGGCCGTCTTGGCCGCGGCCAGGAGGTGCTCGTGCTCGTCCCGGGCCCGCTTGCGCTCGCTCACGTCGAGCAGGGAGCCCTGGACGTAGGCGACGTGGCCGCCGGCATCGCGCACCGGCGCCGCCTCGTCGCGCAGCCAGACGGAGTCACCGGCACGGGTGAGCATCCGATACTCGCTCCTGAACGGCCTCACGCCGTCGGCGGCCGCGGCCAGCTCGTCGAGCACACGGTCGCGGTCGTCGGGGTGGAGGAGGCGCTCGAACAGATCCGGCTGCTCGCGCCACTCCTCGCGGGAGTAGCCGAGCAGCCCTTCGATCTGCGGGCCGACGTCGAGCAGCGACCCACGGTCGCCGAGCGGGTGCGAGTACGTGACGAGCGGGAGGCGTTCGACGAGCGTCCTGTGCCGCGACTCTGCCTCGCGGAGGCGCTCCCTCGCAGCGACGCTCTCGCCGATGTCGGAGACGGCGAGCGAGACGCCCGCGATGGTGCCGTTTCCGTCCCGGATCGCGTGGGCGCTCGCCGCGACGGCCAGCTCGTCCCCGCCTTTCCTGCTGTGGACGGTCTCAGTAATCGCGCTCCCGTCCTCCTCGGCCCGGATGAGGAGCGCGAGAAGCTCCTCTCGGCGCTCTTCGACGGCGAGTATCTCGGCGGGCGCTCCCACGACGTCGTCGGAGCGGTAGCCGTAGAGGGCCTCGGCCGCGTCGTTCCAGCCCGTGATCGTCCCGTTGGACGCCAGCGTGACGATCGCCTCCGTGGAGGCGGAGCGCACGGCGGCCAGCTCGCCGCGGAGGAGGGCCCGCTCGCCTCTCGCGCTGCGCCACCGGTCGGCAACCACGCCGGCCAGGCCGGCCGCCCCCACCCAGGCGGCGAGCGCGGGAATCGCCCAGACGTCGGCGTCGGCCAGGAAGAGGAAGAAGAGGAGCCACCCGACGCCCCCGGCCAGCAGGCCGGCGAACGGCCCTCCGGCCGCCCCGGCGAGGACGCCGACGAGGACACTCAGTCCCACCGGAAGTCCGGGAAACGCCTCCTCGGAGCCCCAAAAGGGCAGGATCGCCGCAGCCTGAAGGCCTCCCGCGGGTACGGCGACGAGCCACCACGGGACGCGCGCGTGCGTGATCCAACGAATAAAGCGGGACACCTGCGGCCGATCCCCGCCTCTAGTGAAGCACGTTTGCGCGTCGTTCACCAACGCGCTCTGTCATTGCCGTGTTGTACGGCGCGCGGCCCGACTCTCCTCGGAAGGAACGCGCCGCCTGGACGTTCTCTACCGGTAGCGGTAGACGATGCGTCCGCGGCTGAGGTCGTACGGGGAGAGCTCGACCTTGACGCGATCGCCCAGGAAGATCCTGATGCGGTAGCGCCTCATCTTCCCGGCCGTGTAGCCGAGCGTCTCGTGTCCGTTGTCGAGCTGGATCCTGAACATCCGGTTCCGCAAGGCCTCGACGACCTCGCCCTCCATCTCGAGCTTCTCTTCCTTGCCGGCGATAGCCGCTCCCTTCGGTGTCGGGCGCCCTTCCGGACGCCGGTTTGCAGAGCCCTCGGGCCGTGGCCGCCGAGACGGCCACGGCCTCGGAGCACGTCTACGCGGTCGGGGCGTTGGACGTCACCGGAGTGACGTTCGTCGCCTCCGGCCCCTTGGCGCCCTCGCGCACTTCGAACTCGACGCGGGCACCCTCGGCGAGGGTCTTGAACCCTTCGCCGGCGATGTTGCTGTGGTGCACGAAGACGTCCTTCGTGCCCTCTTCAGGGGTGATGAAGCCATACCCCTTGCTGTCGTTGAACCACTTGACGGTTCCGGTTGCCATGAAAACACCTCCCTCACCACTTCACGAACGGGAAAGGAAGGCGCAACGCGCGAACCGAACTCGCTCTGATTTCGCCCCCAAGGGTAGCAGCGGGCTGCCCGGCTCGGGCAGAGCCTGCTAGTCGAGCTCGGCGAGCATGCGAGAGATCTCTATTCGCTGGTCGGCCTCGACGTGGGCGGCGAACGCACCGCTCTCGGACCTCGATCCGTCGGGCGAAGGGCGCGAGGTCTCCGCGCGATCAGCCTCGTCTCAACGAGCCCGGAACTTCCTCAGTCGCATGTGATCGTGGCCGTCGATGGGAGGCTCGGCGCCGTCGAGACGTGCCGCGAGCTCCTCGGACATCTGCCAGTCGTCGCGCTCGAGGATCGTCGCGACGAGCTCGGTCTTCGAATCGAAGCGTTCGACCACGTCGAACTCGAGCTGGACCTCGAGCTCGAAGAGACCTTCGCGGACGGCCGCCTCGACGCCCCGCTCGGTCTCTCCGAACCTGGCCCAGACTTGCTCCTGGTCGAGCTGCCCGAGCAGCCCGCCGCCGGCATGAATCGCCGGGCTCGGCTCGATCGGTTGCAGATCGAGCAGGATCCCGCCGGGGACGAGCATTCTCCGGATGTTGCGCAGGGCGCGCACGACGCCCTCGGGCGGAAGGCATCACAACGACCAGCTGAAGAACGCGAGATCGAAGTGCCTCCGCGGTTCGTCCCGCTCCACGGGTGACGCGCCCTGGAAGCGAACGCGCCCGCGTAAGCGAGACGGCGTCGATGCACGGGCTGCCGCTATCGCCTCCTCGTCCGGATCGATCCCGAGCACTTCCGCGGCGGAGTCCGCATACCGCCAAGTCAGACGACCGGCTCCGCAACCCGGCTCGAGGACGCGCAGGCCCGAGAAGTCGACGACCTGGGCGAGCGCCGAGAGCTCGGCTCCCGCCGGGTCGATGATCGTGGGGCCGGCGTCGCAGAGCGGCACAGCGTCCTTACCGCACGCCCGCCGCAGCGCTGTTTTCCGTGACGCACGCAGCCGCGAGGTCGGCGTTCTTGGCACAGCAGCGGACGAGCGTCGCGATGAAGCCACGCTCGCTCGGTGTGAGGGGTCGGCGGGAGAGGCGAGCGACATAGAGCTGGCGCTCGATCTTCGCCTGCCCGGCGAGGCGAAAGCTCGCCAGCTCGCCGCGCTCGAGCTCC
>DASQWP010000101.1:0-7922 GCA_035640195.1 Gaiellaceae bacterium
GACTATGCCGCCGATGATGGAGGGGTCGACCCGGCGGCTCGCCTCGACGCGGCGCCCGGAGGCGTCCTCGATCTGCCGGACGACGCGGGCGGCCTCCTCGTCCGAGAGCTCAACGGCGGTCGTGAGCTCGAGCTCGAGCACGCGCGCCTCGCGCGCGATCAGCCGCTCGAGCTCCGCCTGGATCTCCTGGATCTCGGCGATCCGGCCCTTCTCGGCCACGAGGAGGAGGAAGTTGCGCACGAGCTCGTCGGCGTCGCCGAGCGCGCCCTCGAGCGCATCGCGCTTCACGTGCGGCTCGATCTGGGGGTTGCGGAGGAGGCCGCGCAGCTCCTCGGACGACTGGACGGCGGCGACGAAGTCGGCGAGCTCCTCGCGCACCTCCGCGAGGCGACCCTTCTCGCCGGCGGCCCCGAGGAGCGCCTCCGCGTAGACACGGTGGGCAACCGCCACTAGTTCTCCGAGGCCAGCCGCTTCACGTCGACCTCCTCGATCGTCTCATCGATGAGGCGACGCTGGTCGTCCTCGTCGAGGACCTTGCCCGTCACCTTCTCCGAGGCGAGGAGCGTGAGCTCGACGACGTCGCGGCGGATCTGCTCCCGAAGCTTGACGTTCTCCGCCTCGATCTCCTCACGGTTCTTCTCCAGGCGCTCCTCGAGATCGGCGTCGGCCCGCGCCCGCGCCTGCTCGAGCTGGCGCTGCGCCTGCCGGCGGGACTCTTCCAGGATGCGCTCCCGCTCGGCCTTCGCCTCTTCGCGCTCCTGGCGCACCGATTCGCGCAGCTCGCGCGCCTCGTGGCGAGCCTTGTCCGCCTCGTCGAGCGCCTCGCGGATGCGGTCCCGGCGGGCGTCGATGAGGCCCTGGATGCGGCCGAAAGCGAGGCGCCTGAGGACGAAGAGGACGATCAGGAACGTGACGATCGTCCAGATCATCAGGCCGGGAACGACGTCGATGAGGGCATTGCCCCCGTTCTCCTCCTGTGCGAGCAGCAGCGCGAGCATCTGCATCAGACGAGGACGAACGCCAGCAGGCCGCCGAGGAGCGCGTAGAAGACGACCGCCTCGGTGAGGGCGAAACCGAGCCACTGGATGCCGGTGAGCTCCCCGCGAAGCTCGGGCTGGCGGGCGACCGCCTGGATCATGGACCCGAAGATCGTGCCGATTCCGATGCCGGCTCCGACCGCGCCGAGGCCGACGCCGACGCCGAAGGCGATCGCCTTGCCGAGGTCGGCGACGTCGCCCTCGAGCTGTGCAAAGAGAATTTCCACGCTTCCTCCTCCTTAGTGTTCGGGTTCGATGGCGCCGCCGATGTAGATCGCCGACAGCAGTGCGAAGACGAACGCCTGGATGGTGACGACGATGACGACCTCGAAGAGATAGACCGCTGTCGCGACGGGAACCGCGATGATCGCGAGGGCGAGGTTCCCGAAGATGAAGATGAGGCCGATCATGACGATGAAGAGCATGTGGCCGGCGAGCATGTTGGCGAAGAGACGCACCGAGAGAGAGATCAGCCGCATGAACTGCGAGATCACCTCGAGCGGCACGATGAGGAAGAGCAGGCCCTTGGGCGCCCCCTGGGGAATCCAGCTCTTGAAGTAGGCGACCGGCCCGTTGAAGCGGATCCCCTCGTAGTGGGTGGAGAGGAACGTGATGAGGGCAAGCGCCAGCGTCACGCTCAGATTCGCGGTCGCCGCGTAGATCCCCCAGGTCGGGACCTCGGCGCCGAAAAGGTCGAAGGTGTCGTTCGAGATCGGAAGCGGGATGAACCCGATGAGGTTCAGCACCCAGATGAAGAGGAACAGCGAGGCGACGTACGGGAACCAGCGGCCGATCCCCTTCGAGGGGAGGTTCCCCTCGGCGATCTGGCCCTGCATGAGCTCGTAGAGGGCCTCTCCCGTCGTCTGGCGGCGCGCCGGGCGGAGCGAGAGCCCGAAGCGCATGAGCCAGATCCCGAACAGGATCGCGACCGCCCCTCCGAGCCAGAGGTAGACGACCGCCTTGTTGACGGAGAGGTCGATCGGGCCGAGCTCGAGCGGGATCCAGGGCTCGAGCACGAACTCGTGCTGCGGGCTGAACTCCTCCTCCTCTGCCGCCTGCGCAAGGACCATGCTCACGATCGCCCGCTCGCGGCGAAATAGGCGGCGAGGCTGAGCCCGAGCTCGGCGCTGTAGGCGGCGGCGTAGACGAGCGCGCCCGCGAGCGCGAGATACGGATCGCTCGCAGCGAGCACCACGAGCACGACTCCGAGGAGGATCCCCCGGCCCATCATCCCGAAGGCGACGAGCCCGGAGCCGCGCAGGGTCGGCTCCCGGATCCCGATGCGCGCGAGCACGAGTCCGAGCACCTGGCTCGCCGCCCAGAGAACCGCTCCCACCGCCCAGCCCTGCACGCGCCAGCCCGCGACGAGGAAGAGCGGCAGCGCGAGGGCCACCACGGTGCCGCCGAGAACAATGGGCAGGCGCCGATCGGGCATCGGGCGCGGCGTGAGGAGCGCCGAAGGCATCAGAGAGGCTCCGGCGAGGTGTGGGCGGCGGCCACTGCGGACTGCATCGTATCCGCCCTCAGCGTATCAGCCCGAGTAGGGGTTCGTAACAACTCCAAGGGGCTTCGTTGAGCGAAAGTCGGGCTACTTTGTGCGGGCGAGTAGCGTTGCCCCGAGCTCGCGGAGGACGTCCACCAGCAGGTCGACGTCCTCTTCGCCCGTGCGCCAGTTGACGATCGCGGGCCGGAACGCCGTGCGGCCCGCGACGCGGGTCGTCCCCACGTAGACGCGGCCGTCCACGAGCACGTCCTCCCCCAGCCGGGCGTTCAGCTCGTCGAGCTCCTCCTCAGGGACACCGGGTGGCCGATACCGGAAGAGCACGATGTTGAGCGGCACCTCGGCGAGGCGCTCCAGGTCGGGCGCCTCGTCCACGCGCCGGGCCAGCCGCCGAGCGAGCTCCAGATGCCGCTCCACCATCTCGCGGTAGCCGGCGCGGCCGTAGGCCTTGAGCGTCGCCCACACGGCGAGCGAGCGGCCCCGGCGCGACGCCTCCGGGCCGGCGAAGCCGTAGTTCGGGCGCGGATCGCCGGGCGGGGGCAGGTAGGCCGCGTCCAGCGCGAAGATCCCGGGTAGCGCCGCCGGCTCGCGCACGAACGCGAACCCGCAGTCGTAGGGCACGTTCAGCCACTTGTGACCGTCGGCCGTCACCGAGTCCGCGCGCTCGACGCCCTCCAGGAGATGGGCCGCGGCGGGAGCCAGGCGCGCGAAGAGCCCGAAGGCGCCGTCGACGTGGAACCACGCCCGGTGGCGCTCCGCCAGGTCCGCCAGCCGCGCGAGCGGGTCGAAGTCGCCCGCGTTGACCTCCCCCGCATTGCCGACGAGGAGCGCGGGGGCTCCGTCCAGGCGGCGAAGCGCGTCCTCGAGCGCCTCGGCGTCGAGCCGGCCGGCCGCGTCTCGCTCGAACGTCACCACGCTCCCGCGACCGATCCCGAGCATGGCGAGCGCCTTGCGCGCGCTCGCGTGCAGGTAGCCGCTCGAGAAGACCGGCACCGCCGGTAGGCCCGCGAAGCCGTCCTCGGCGAGATCGCGGCCGTGCCGCTCCCCCCACCACTGGCGCCCAGCCGCGAGCCCGACGAAGTTCGCCATCGTCGCGCCGGTCGTGAGGACGCCCCCGAAGAGCTCCGGGAGCCCGAAGAGCTCCTTCAGCCACTCGATGGCGACGGTCTCGAGCCGGGCCGCGCTCGGCCCTGCGACCCACACGCCGGCCATCTGGTCGATCGTCGAGGCGAGCCAGTCGGCGCCCAGGGCGGCGGGCGTGACGCCGCCCGTCACGAAGTGGAAGAAGCGCGGGCCGGCGGAATGGACGGCGCCTTCGAAGCCCTCGCCGGCCAGCTCGGCGAGCGCGGCGAGCGCGCCGTCGCCCTGCTCCGGCAGGGAGCCGCCGAAGGCCTCGAGCGCCTCCTCGACCCGCTGCGAGCGCACCGGGCGCTCGTCAACCCCCGCGAGGTAGTGGGCAGCCTCCCGGGCCGCCAGCTCGAGTGCCGGCTGGAGCTCCTCGCGCCTCAAGCTCTCCAGCCTAGGCGCTCTTGAGCTCGTGCTCTTCCTCGACCGCCCGGCGCTGCTCCACCCAGGCGCGCAGGCGCCGCAGCTTGAGGATCTCGAGCACGATCACCATGTACACGGACGTCGCCACGGCGACGAAGGCGATCACCGACGCGAGCACGGTCGGCCACAGGTGCCACTCGCCGCCCTCTCGGAAGGGCACGAAGCGCGTGGCCAGCGCCGCCCCGGCGAGCACCGCGCCCCAGGCGTAGAAGTAGAGGGCCGCGCGGCTCTGCGAGAAGCCGATGTTCCGGAAGCGGTGGTAGAGGTGCCAGGGTGTCGGCTCGTGGAGCGGCCGCCCGTACTTGAGCCGCTTGGCGACGACGAACGACGTGTCCAGGATCGGGATCGCGAGCACGAGGAGCGGGAAGAAGAGCGCAACGGTCGCGGCGGTCTTGAGCGCGCCCTCCACGGCCACCGCGGCGAGCGTGAAGCCGAGGAGGAGCGAACCGGAGTCGCCCATGAAGATCCGCGCCGGATAGAAGTTGTGGCGCAGGAAGCCGAGGCAGGCACCCGCGACGATCGCCGAGAGGACGGCTGCCCCCGGCTCCGTGAGCGAGAGCGCGAGGACGGCGAACGTGAGTCCGGCGAGCCCGCAGATGCCCGCCGCGAGACCGTCCATGCCGTCGAGCAGGTTGACCATGTTCATCATGGCGATGATCCAGACGAAAGTGAGGACGACCGCCACGGCCGCCGGGAGCTCGTGCACGCCCAGGAACGGGAAGGAGAAGCGGTCGATCGTGACGTCGAAGACGATCGGGATGACGGCCGCGCCCGCCTGACCACCGAGCTTGCCCCACCAGGGGAGCCCGCGGAAGTCGTCCACCATCCCAATGGTCATGGCGACCGCGGCGCCGAGCAGGATCCCGCGGTACGGCCCCTCGAGGTCGAGGAAGGCGAGCGCGGGGACGAAGATGCCGAGGAAGATCCCGAGCCCGCCCAGACGGGGCACGGCGCGGAGGTGCATGCGGCGGTGCTCTCCCGGCTGGTCGACGACGCCGAGCACGCGCGCGACCCGGCCGACAGCCGGGGTGAGCACGAGGACGATGCCGAGCGCCGTCAGGAAGCCCCACAGGACGTCGAGGTGGTCGCGGAAGGTCTCCAGCATCGCGATCCCGGCTACTTCGTGCCGTAGAGCCGGTCGCCTGCGTCCCCCAGCCCGGGGACGATGTAGCCCCGCTCGTTGAGCTCGCGGTCGACCGCGGCCACCACCACGTGCACGTCCGGGTGCGCCGAGTGGACGCGATCGATCCCCTCCGGGGCGGCGATCACCGCGATCAGGCGGATGGCCTGGGCGCCCGCGTTCTTGACGGTCTCGATGGCGGCGGCCGTCGAGTTCCCGGTGGCGAGCATCGGGTCGAGGAGGATGACGTCCCGCTCGGCGATGTCCTGGGGCAGCTTCACGTAGTACTCGACGGCCTCGAGCGTCTCCTCGTTCCGGTAGAGCCCGATGAAGCCCACACGGGCGCCGGAGATGAGCGAGAGCACGCCGTCCAGCATCCCCACGCCCGCCCGCAGGATCGGGCAGACCGCCACCTTCTTGCCGGAGATGCGCTGCACGGTCGTCGGCTCGAGCGGCGTCGAGATCTCGACCTCCTCCGTGGCGAGCTCCTTCGTCGCCTCGTAGGTGAGGAGGAGGGTCAGCTCGTTCACGAGCTGGCGAAAGACCTGCGTCGGCGTCTCGATGTCCCGCAGCATCCCCAGCTTGTGCTGGACGAGCGGGTGGTCGACGACCGTGAGGCGCTCGGTCGCCAGGGTCATACTCGGTACTCCGGATAGCCGCGCCAGCCAGGGTAGAGCGGCCGCTTCTCGCAGAGCGTCTCCGAGCGGGCCCGAAGCCCTTCCGTCTCTCCGTCGGCGAGGGCGGCGGCGATGATCGCGCCCACCTCGCGGAGGTCCTCCTCGTCGAAGCCGCGCATGGTGACGGCGGGCGTCCCCAGACGGATTCCGGAGGCCTCCATCGGCGGGCGCTCGTCGAAGGGCACCGTGTTCCGGTTCGCCGTGATCTTGACCTCGTCGAGGCGCTCCTCGGCGGCTCGTCCCGTCCACTCGCTCCCGCGCAGGTCGACCTGCAGCAGATGGGTGTCCGTGCCGCCGGTGAGGAGATCGAGCCCCTCCTCCTGGAGCGAGTCCGCGAGGGCGTCGGCGTTCGCGCGGATCTGGGCCTGGTAGGCGCGGAAGGCCGCCGAGGCCGCGATCTTGAAACAGGTCGCCTTGGCCGCGATCACGTGCAGGAGCGGCCCGCCCTGCATGCCTGGGAAGACGGCCTTGTCGACGGCCTGGGCGTGCTCCTCCTTGCAGAGGATGAAGCCGGCGCGCGGGCCGGCCAGCGTCTTGTGCGTCGTCGAGGTGACGAAGTCGCAGTGCGGGGTCGGGTTGGGATGGAGTCCGGCGGCGACGAGGCCTGCGAAGTGGGCCATGTCGCAGAGAAGGAGCGCGCCGACCTCGTCGGCGATCTCCCGGAAGCGCTCGGCCTCGATCATCCTCGGGTAGGCGGAGCCGCCGCAGACGATCAGCTTGGGCCGGTGCTGCCTGGCGAGCCGGCGCACCTCGTCGAAGTCGACGAGGCTCGTCTCCCGGTCGACTCCGTAGCCGACGACGGTGTACAGCTTCCCCGAGAAGTTGACCCTGAGGCCGTGCGTCAGATGGCCGCCGTGGTCGAGCCGCATGGCCAGGATCGTGTCCCCCGGGTCGAGGCAGGCGAAGTAGACGCCCATGTTCGTCTGCGCGCCGGCGTGCGGCTGCACGTTCGCATGCTCGGCCCCGAAGAGCGACTTCGCGCGGTCGACGGCGAGTTGCTCGATCCCGTCCACGACCTCGCAGCCACCGTAGTAACGCCTCCCGGGATAGCCCTCCGCGTACTTGTTCGTGGGCACGCTCCCGACGGCCTCGAGGATGCTCGGCCAGGTGAAGTTCTCCGAGGCGATGAGCTCGATCTGGCCACGCTGGCGCTCGAGCTCGCGGCCGATCAGCTCGGCGATCTCGGGGTCGATCTCGCCGAGCGCCGCCTGGCGGAGCTCCTCGAGGGTGCCTTCCGCGACCGCCATCGGCCGCCACTCTAGAGCTCCTGCCGGAACGACGCTTCGTCGTCGGGCTGCGCTGGGCGAGTGCGAGGCAAGGACGCAGGGAGTGTTCGTATCCGGAGGATACGGGCGCGACTGAGGACGCAGCATCGCGCCGGCCAGCGCGGTCCGACGGCTCAAGGCTTCGTTCTGGTAGGGGCTCCTACCTCCGTACCTCTTGAGGCGCGTGGGCCGTTGTGGGATCGTGCTGGGGGTGGGCGTGGGGATGCTGCTGGCGATCGGGGCCGTCGTTCTGCTCCCGCTCGCGCGCGAGTACGTGGACTTTCGCCGCTCGTTGGGACTTGGCCGTGCGGGCGCGCTCGCGACGACCATGCTCGTCCTGCCGGCCTTCGGCGTCGGGTTCGCCCTCTCGCTCCCGCTCGCGGCGCGCCCGGCCGTCCAGTGGGCCGCGATCGTCGGGGCGACGCTGATCGTCTACTCGCTCGCCGTCCGCGCGGTGGAGAACGCGGTCGAGCCGGCCCGCTAGTGCCCCTCGACCGCCTCGCGCACCGGGGCGGTGCGCGTGTGCTTGATCACATCGGCGAGGATGACGTCCAGGTCGAACGTGGCCTGCCACCCGATCGCATCCCGGATCTTCTCCGTGGAGGGAATGCGGTGGGTCATGTCCTCGATCCCCTGTCCATAGACCTTGTCGTACGGGATGAAGGTGAGCTCGGAGTCGGAGCGCGTCATCTCGATCACCCGTTGCGCGAGGTCGAGGATGCGGATCCTGCTCGAGGAGCCGACGTTGAAGATCTCCCCCGAGGTCGAGCGCTC
>DASQWP010000102.1:0-3109 GCA_035640195.1 Gaiellaceae bacterium
GCCGATGCGGCCCTTGTAGCCGGTCTGGTTGCAGCGCGGGCAGCCGCGCTTGCGGTAGAGGGCGACGCCGTCGGCGGCCGCCACCTGCTCGGGCGGGAAGCGCGCCTCCATCATCTCCTCGCGGCTCGGCATGTACATCTCGCAGCAGTGCGTACAGAGCTTGCGAGCGAGGCGCTGCGCGAGCACGGCAGTGACCGCGGAACCCGTCAGGAACGGCTCGACACCCATCTCGTTCAGGCGCGTAAGCGCGGCGGGAGCGTCGTTTGTGTGCAGCGTCGTGAGGACGAAGTGGCCCGTCAGGGCAGCCTCGATCGCCATCTTCGCCGTCTCCACGTCGCGGACCTCGCCGACCATGACCACGTCTGGGTCGGAGCGGAGGATGGAGCGCAGCGCGGCCGAGAACGTCATCCCCGCGCGTGGGTTGACCTGCACCTGGTTGAGCCCGGCCAGCCGGTACTCGACCGGGTCCTCGACCGTGATGATGTTCACCTCGGGGCGGTTGATCTCGTTCAGCGACGCGTAGAGCGTCGTCGACTTACCGGAGCCGGTCGGCCCCGTCACGAGGAGCGCGCCCGTGGGCATCCTGACGATCTCCTCGAAGACCTTCCGCATCTCGTCAGAGAGCCCGAGATCTGTGAGCGTCGGCGGCTTCTTCGACTTGTCGAGGAGCCGCATGACGACGACCTCGCCCTCGACGCTCGGGAGCACGGCGACGCGGATGTCGAGGAGCCGGCCGGCCGCTTTCGCGTTCAGCGAGATGCGCCCGTCCTGCGGCTTGCGCCGCTCGGCGATGTCGAGCTTGGCCAGGACCTTGAGACGGGTGGTCACGCCCGGCGCGAGGCGCTTCGGGATCCGCTGCACCTCGTGGAGGACGCCGTCGACGCGGAGGCGGACGACAAGGGCATCGTCCTGCGGGTCGAAATGAAGGTCGCTGGCGCCGTCCTCGGCGGCCTGGAGGATGATCGAGTTGACGAGCCGGACGAGCGGGGCGTCGGAGACGCCGTCCTCGGCCTCGAGGTCGTCGCTCTCCTCCGCCTCCTCGACCAGCTCGTCCTCGACGAGCGCGGCGCGCTCCCAGGCGTCGCTCGCACGCTGCAGGCGGCGAAGCTCGAGCTCGATGTCGTCGCGCGGCGCGACGTGCACGTCGAGCGTGTAGCGCGTGGCGAGACGGAGCTCATCGATCGTCTGGACGTTCGTCGGATCGGAGACCGCAATCTTGAGCCGGTCGCCCTCGATCTTGTACGGCAAAGCGCCGGCGCGTTCGAGCACGTGCGCCGGGATGGACTCGGCCGCCGCCTTCTCCACCCCCGCCGAGGCGAGGTCGACGTAGGGAAGGTGGTGGCGCTCGGCGAGCGCCCGCGCATCGTCGCTCGGCGAGGAGGCGGTCTCGACCCGAAGCCCCGGCACCTCGAGCTCGCCCGGCGCCGTCGCCATGCGCTCCTCCATGACTGCCTCGGCGAGCGAGCCTGACCCTGCGCGGGAGCGCGCCTGGGCCAGCCTGTCGAGCGGGATCAGGCCGGTTGTCTCGAGCAGGTCGGCAACGAGGTGCGCGATCGCGTTCGGCGAGATGCCCGCCCCGGGCGGGTACTGCGGCGAGACCCCCTTCTTGTCGGCCTCGTCCTCGGCTCCGCCTGCGCGGCGAAGCGGCTGGAGATCGTCGAATTCCACCTCTCCGGGTTATCGGCCTCGCGGGCCGAATCCCTGAGAGGAGGGATTTGCCGTCGTCCTAGAAGCGACCCAGGTACGCGTCGAGGAGCGCCTCGCCCCAAAAGAGGGCGACGACGGCACCGAGCGCGAGGAAGGGCCCGAACGGGATGCCCATCTTGCGCGCAGCCGTGCCGTGGCGGGCGAGGAGAAGGACCGCCGGGACGAGCGCCGCGATCATCCCGACCATCAGCGCCACCACGACCGTCTTTCCGAGCATGGCGCCGAGAAGGAGACACAGCTTCACGTCGCCCATTCCCATCCCCTTCGGATAGGCGAGAAGTGCGACGAAGAGGAAGAGGGAGGCACCGAAGGCGCCGAGCACCCACTCGGGCGTCCGCTCCGGCATGAGGGCGATCTGGGCGGCGAGGACGACCACCGTCGCGGGAAGCACGATCTTGTCCGGGAGGATGCGATGCTCGACGTCGATCGCCGAGAGCGCTACGAGGACGGCGACGAAGAAGGCGGCGACGAACGCTTCGCCCGAGAGGCCGAAGGCGAGGAAGGAGGCGGCAACGAGCAGGGCCGTGAGAAGCTCGACGACGACGTAACGAGCGCCGATCCCCGCGCCGCAGGAGCGGCAGCGTCCGCGCAGCAGCGCGTACGAGAGCACCGGGATGTTGTCGTACCAGGCGACCCGCGTCCCGCAGGAGAGGCACGCCGACGGCGGGTGGACGAGCGAGCGCCCTTGCGGGAGCCGCGCGGCCACGACGTTGAGGAAGCTTCCGAGCGCGAGCGCGGGCGGGAGCGCGAAGACGGCCAGGGCGACGTTCATCTCACCCTCTATCGGCCGGTTCGCCTACCCGCTGTAGAGCTGCGGCGGGTTCGGCTGCGCGTAGACGGCCGGGTTCCCAGGCATTCCGGCGGGGACGGTGGTGATCGTCGGGAACGAGTCGTTCTGGACGTTGTTCGCGAAGATGATCTCGTGCCCGACGATCGGGCCGTCCGAGCGCGAGTTGTTCGAGTACCTGACGTTGTGCGTGGCGAAGAGGCCGCCCTGGAACACGGAGTTGTTGTTCACGAGGATGCCGTTCCCGGTGCCGGCCTGGCCGCCACTGCCGTCGGCCACGAAGGTGAGCATCTCCGTGTTCGGGTTCCAAGCGGCGAAGTCGCAGTTGCTGCCGGTGATGCCCCCGCAGAGCTTCCCCTCGATCAGGAGCGTGCCCGAGAGGTAGATGGTGGCCTGGCCGTTGTACTGGTTCAGCGAGCCGTTCGTGATCTTGGCGCTCCCGTCGATGTAGATCGTGCCGGCCACGGTCAGCACCTTCGTCGTGGCGTTCCAGGAGAGCTCTCCGCTCGGGTCGCCGGCGGGACCCACGCGGCAGGTGTACGAGGAGGCCGGCGTGAGCTGGAAGACTGACGCGACCGAGTTGTTGCGGACGCCGTCGTTGTCGAAGACCGGCGG
>DASQWP010000103.1:0-16568 GCA_035640195.1 Gaiellaceae bacterium
TGAGAAACGAGCCCCTTCTGGCGTCGGGGCATCAGGGGAGACCAAGTGCGGCCGTGCTCGTGAAACTCAGCAACCCTGCGCTCGTCGACGACCTCGTCGAGTTCCTGTCGCGGTCCGGATGTGTCGTCGAGGCGCAGGACGAGACCACGGTGCTCGTCTCGATCCCGCGATCGTTGCGCGACGACGCGGCCCAGCTCGAGCTCGATCTCTACCTGCGCGTCTGGGAGGCGACCCATCCCCAGGCCCGCGCCAGCCGACTCGCAAGCTAGCGGGGCCTGACCTCGACCGCCAGCCGCCCTCACATAGGGAACAGGGGAGGACGACCACTCCACCAGCGCCCGCTCGTGACAGCCCTGCCAAGGAGCACCTTCCAGTCGGGGCGCCCGGATTTGAACCGGGGACCTCTAGTCCCCCAGACTAGCGCGCTAACCAGGCTGCGCCACGCCCCGCGTTCGGCAACGATAGCACCCTTCGCCCGCCGCCCGGCGGCCACGTTTGGGCGCCGCTTCTCCTCCCCCGCCGGAGCCCCGCTCTCCCCGCCTCGGGGTAGCATTGTCCCCTCCCCGGGGGATTGGCCACAATGAGGGGCTCATGAGGACGTACACGATCAGCGAAGCTGCCGAGCTCACCGGCCTCAGTCGCAAGGCCGTCTCGCGTCGGATCGAGCGCGGCTCGCTGCGCTCGCTCATCCGGAACGGACGCCGGCGGATCCCCCGCTCGGAGCTCGTGCGCGCCGGGTTGCTCTCCGACGACGCGGAAGGGGCCCCTGAGCTCGACCCGCGTGCCCTGCTCCTTCCCCGCCCCGCCCCCGCGGCGGACCTGGAGGAAGCCGGCCGGGCCGAAGAGCTCCTCGTCACCCTCGTCCGCGAGCTGCTCGACCGGGTCGAGCGGCAGGCGAGCGAGGTCGCGCAGATGCGGGCACTCACCGTGCAGGCGGAGAGCCTCCGGCTCACGAGCGAGCTCAGCGACCTCAGGGTGCGCATGGCCGAGCTCGAGCGCGAGCGGCCCTCGACGGCTCCGCCTCCCGATCCCGACTTCAGCCGGAGGATCGGCGAGCTGAGCAGGCAGGTCGAGGAGCTTGCTCAGCGGGAGATCTGGCTTCCGCCCCGGGCCGAGGCCCGCCCGGTCTCCGCCGCGCCGCCCGCGGCTCCTCCTCACGCTGTCTCGTCGCCTGGGCCGGCCGCGGTCCCGGTGACGCACCCCTACCCGGCGCCGCGTCGCCTGGGAAGGACGACCCGCTTCGTCCTGGAAGCCGCCTTCATCGTCGCCGTGGCGGTGGTCGCCTGGCAGGCCGACCTCTCCGGGGCGGCGCTCGCGGGCGCGATGGGGGCCGCGTGGGTCATCGTCGCCGCCACCGAGGCCCTCTCCTTCAGCCGGCGCGCGTAACGCGAGCCTAGGCTTCGAGGCGCTTGTAGAGCCGGTCGACGAGATCCGGGCTGCGCTCGAGGCGCGCCGTGATCGTGCGGATCCGGTACTCGCGGAAATGCGCCGGCTCCACTTTGAGCGCCTTGGCGAGGGACTCGATCACGTCGCTCGAGGGCACGGGCCGATTGCCGTGGACGATGTGGTTGAGGTAGCCGGCCGAGAGGCCCGTCCTCTCGGCGAGCCCGCGGTACGTCGTCCCGGTCTCGGCCATCAGGGTCTGCACCGTCGGGCCGAAGTCGTCCGTCGAGAACCGCCGCTTGCGGGGCATCAGGCCATCCCTCCCACGTGCTCCGGGACATCATCTACCCTGACGCGCTCTTCTGCGAGGGTCGCGCGCCCGAGCACGTCGACCCGCCCGTCCTCGAGCGTCTTCTTCCCCACGGTGACACGTACGGGACATCCGATCAGGTCGGCGTCGGCGAACTTCTCGCCCGGGCGCAGGTCGCGGTCGTCGAGGAGGACCTCGAGGCCCTGCTCCTCCAGCGCCGCGGCGACCCTCTCGGCCGTCCCGACCGCCTCGCCGCCGGCCGCAGCGATCGCGACGACCTCGACGTCGTAGGGGGCGAGCGAGCGCGGCCAGGCGATCCCGTGCTGGTCGTGGTGCTGCTCGACGACGGCCGCGATCGTCCGGCCGAGGCCGATTCCGTAGCTGCCCATGACGATCGGTTTCTCCTGCCCGTCCTCGTCGAGAAACGTGGCGCCGAGCGGCACCGAGTAGTGCGTCCCGAGCTTGAAGATGTGGCCGACCTCGATCGCCGTCTGCACCGTTAGCCGCCCGCCGCACGTGGGACACGTGTCGCCGGCCTGGAACTCGCGGATGTCGGCGAAGCGGGCCTGGTAGTCGCGGCCGGCCTCGACGCCCTTGAGGTGCCGGCCGTCATGGTTCGCGCCGGCCACGAACTGACCTTCGCGGAGCGCTTCGTCGGCGACGACTTGGACCTCCACGCCCACGGGGCCCAGCGAACCTCCGCCCGCGCCGAAGGTCGCGCGGATCTCTGCGTCCTCGGCGGGACGGAAGGCGCCCCCGAGCACGCCCATCAGCTTTGCCTCGTTCAGCCGGTCGTCGCCGCGGACGAGGGCGAGCACGAGCGTTCCGTCCGGCTTCACCACGGGCATGGCCTTGGAGGTCGCGGCTGGATCGGCGCCGAGCAGGTCGGCGAGCTCCTCGATCGTTCGGACGCCGGGCGTCTCGATCTCCTCGGGCGCGCCGAGAGGTTCCGGCAGCGCTGCGGGTCTCGGGATCCCGCGCGCCGCCTCGACGTCGGCGGCGTAATCGCCGTTCTCGCAGCGGACGAGCTCGTTCTCGCCAGACGCCGCCGGGGCGAGAGAGTCCTTGCTTTCGGCGCCGCCCATCTCGCCCGACTCGGCGTCCACCTCGTAGACCTCGAGCCCGCAACGGTCGAAGACGCGGTGGTACGCCTCCCGGTGCCTGCCGAAGCTCTCGTCGAGCCCGGCCGCGTCGCGGTCGAACGAGTACGAGTCCTTCATGATGAACTCGCGCACCCGCAGCAGCGCTCCGCGCGGGCGCGGCTCGTCGCGCTCCTTCGTGCCGAAGTGGTACCACGCCTGCGGCAGCTCCTTGTAGCTGCGCAGCTCGCGGGCGTGGAACGTGAACGTCTCCTCGTGGGTCATCGGCAGGACGAACTCGCGGCCGGCCCGATCGTGGAGCTTGAAGACGACGGGCAGCGTGTAGCGGCCCGTGGCCTTCCAGAGCTCCGCGGGCGTGAGCACTGGGCCCAGCATCTCCTGCGAGCCGATGCGCTCCATCTCCCCGCGGATGATCTGTTCCACGTTCCGGTGCACGCGCCAGCCGAGCGGGAGGTACGTCCAGACGCCAGCCGAGAGCTGGCGGATGAAGCCGCCGCGGACGAGCAGCTTATGGCTCGCCGCCTCCGCGTCGGCGGGATCCTCCCGAAGAGTCGGGATGAAGAGCTCGGAGGCCTTCATCCGGCGGCTAGGACGGGCGCTGTGCCGCTTCGGCCATGAGGAGGGCGGCCGGCTTGGCGAGCTTGAGCCGCTTCGGACGCTCCATGCCGCCCTCGATCCAGCGGTCGATCTCGTGGAAGAGCTCGTCCACGAGGCCCTCGGATGAGACCTTCTTGAGCACCCGGCCGTGGGCGTAGATGAAGCCCGTGTCGCGACCGCCGGCGATGCCGAAGTCGGCGTCGCCCGCCTCGCCCGGGCCGTTGACTGCGCAGCCCATGACCGCCACCTCGAAAGCCTGCGGGTAGTCGCGCAGCCGCGCCTCCACCTGCTCGGCGAGGTTCCAGACTCCGACGTTGTCTCGTCCACACGAGGGGCAGGCGATCATGACGGGACCGCGCTCGCGCAGCCCGAGCGCCTTCAGGATCTCCCAGGCGACCTTCACCTCCTCGACCGGGTCAGCCGTCAGGGAGATGCGGATGGTGTCGCCGATCCCGTCCATGAGGAGGGCGCCGACGCCGATCGAGCTCTTGATCGAGCCGGTCGAGGGCGGCCCGGCCTCCGTCACGCCGAGGTGCAGCGGATACGGCACTCTGGCGGCGAGCATGCGGTAGGCGCGGATCATCGTCGGCACGGAGCTCGACTTGACCGAGATCTTGAAGTCTCGGAAGTCCATGCTCTCGAGCAGGCGCACCTGCTCGAGAGCCTCCTCCACGAGCGCCTCGGCCGTGTCCTTCTGCGCCAGCTCCACAAGGTGCTTCGGCAGCGAGCCCGAGTTGGCGCCGATCCGCATCGGGATCCCCTTCGTCTTGGCCGCCCGTACGACCATGGCCGTCTTGTCGGCCCCGCCGATGTTCCCGGGGTTGATGCGGACCGCCGCCACGCCCGCCTCGATGGCCTTGAGCGCCAGCGAGGCGTTGAAGTGGATGTCCGCGATCACGGGGATCGGGCTCAGGTACACGAGCTTCCCGAGCGCCTCGGCGTCCTCGTTCTTCGGCACGGCGACGCGCACGACCTCACAACCCGCGGAGGCGAGGTGGCCGATCTGCTCCATCGTCGCGTCGACGTCGTGCGTCTTCGTCAGCGTCATCGACTGCACGACGACCGGCGCGCCGCCGCCGATCGGCACGCTTCCGACCTTGATCTGGCGCTCGCTTGCCATCCGGGAAAGTCTAACGGCCGTCGATCCGGGATCAGCCGTCCCGGATGCGGTCGATGTCGTTCGTGAGGCCGATGACGAAGAGGAACAGCACGACGGCGATCCCGATCGCCGAGACGCGCTCGTAGGCCTCGCGCGGGATCGCCCGACCCCGGATCCGCTCGACGACCGAGAAGGCGATGTGCCCTCCGTCGAGGGGAAGGAGCGGCAGCAGGTTGAGGAGCGCGAGCGAGAGGCTGATGAGCGCCAGCACCTGGAGGTAGTAGCGGAACCCGGCCTCGAGCGACTGGCTCGAAGCCTGCGTGATGCCGACGACGCTCGCCACCTCGTCGCGGCCGGAGCCGGTGATGATGCGTCCGAGCGAGGCGCCGATCGCCTTCGTAACCTCCCAGGTCGCGCGGCCCGCCAGCTCGAAGGACTCGAAGAAGCCGTACGTGCGGTAGAAGGCGGGCTCCGGGCGGAAGCCGACGATGTAGCGGTCGTCCTCGGCCCCCGGAGCGCCCTCCTCGAGCTCGGGACGAACGGGACCGAGCTCCACCTCGCGCCCGTCTCGCTCGACGGTGATCGTGACCGGTCGGCCCTCCGTGGCCTGGATCTCGTCGGAGATCGCCTGGAACGTGCCCGTGCGCGTCTCCCCCACGGCCACGACCCTGTCGCCGGGCTGGAGACCTGCCGCGGCTGCCGGCCTGTCCGGCGACACGTCCTCCACCACGCGGGTCGCGCCCTCCGGGATGCCGAGCATGAACACGACCGCGAGCACGCCGACCGCGAAGACGAGATTGACTCCCGGCCCGGCGACGATCACCGCGATCCGCTTCCACGCCGGCGCGCGCCAGTAGGCGTCGCCGGAGAGGCCGTCCTCCACCTCGACGAGGCCCCGCTCCGCCGTGCGCCGGGCCGGCTCGGAGAGGTCGGCGCGGCCGAGCGCCTCCCGCAGCCGGGGAAGCCCGGCGTGCGCGTCGGCGAGCCGATCCTCGGCCAGAGCGCGCTGCACCGGCGCGGCGCTCTCGTCCAGCCAGGGCGCCTCCTCCCGGGCACGGCCGAGATGGGCTTCGAGGTCGCCCGCCGCGGGCTTGTGCATTCCGGGGATCTTCACGTAGCCCCCGAGCGGGATCGAGCCGAGCCCGTACTCGATCCCCCGCCACGTCCGCTTCACGAGCGCGGGCGGGAAGAAGACGTAGAAGCGCCGCGGCCGCATGCGCACGGCCAGGGCCACGAGGAAGTGTCCAGCCTCGTGTATGAGGATGAGGAAAGCCAGCCCTCCGATGGCGACCGCGAGGTTCAGTGGACGAGCTCCCTGGTCAGGGCGGAGGCGACGCGGCGCGCCTCGTCGTCCACCGCGGCGAGCTCCTCCAGGTCGCGCGCGGGCACGGCGTCCACCGAGGAGAGCGTGCGCTCGACGACGTCGGCGATGCCGAGAAACTGCAGGCTCCCGTCCAGGAAGGAGGCGACCGCGACCTCGTTGGCGGCGTTGAGGACGCAGGGAGCCGTCCCGCCCAGCTCGCCTGCGGCGCGCGCGAGCGCCAGGCACGGGAATGCGTCCTCGTCCGGAGCGGAGAACTCGAGGATGAGCCCACCGGCGAGATCGAGGGGCGGAGTCGGGGTCTCCGCCCGCTCCGGGTAGGTGAGCGCGAACGAGATCGGCACGCGCATGTCCGGGTGGCCCACGTGGGCGAGCGCAGCCCCGTCCCGGAAACGAACCAGGGCGTGCACGACGGAGGTCGGGTGGAGGACGACCTCGATCCGTTCGTAGGGAAGGCGGAAGAGGAAGTGCGCCTCGATCAGCTCGAGGCCCTTGTTCATCAGGGTGGCCGAGTCGACGGTGATCTTCGGGCCCATGCGCCAGGTCGGATGCGCCAGCGCGTCGGCGCGCGTCACGCCGGTCAGCTCACCGCGGCCCCGTCCACGGAAAGGGCCGCCCGAGGCCGTGAGGACGAGGGAGTCGACCGACTCCGGCGCGCGCCCCTCCAGAAGCTGGAAGGCCGCCGAGTGCTCCGAGTCCACCGGAAGGATCCGGCCTCCGCCCCGCTCCCACGCTGAGACCGCCAGGTCTCCGCCCGCCACGAGGCTCTCCTTGTTGGCGAGCGCGAGGTCGATCCCGCGCTCGAGCGTCCAGAGCGTGGCCGGGAGCCCGGCGAAGCCGACGACGGCGTTGAGGACGACGTCAGGCTCGGCGGCCTCGAGGAGCTCGGTGAGGTCGCCTCCCACCTGCGTCCGCGGCGCGAGCCCGTCGATGGACTGGGAGCCCGAGGCGGCCGCGACGAGCTCGAGCCCCGGATGGGCGCCGATGATCTCGAGCGCCTGGCGTCCGATCGAGCCCGTGGCGCCGAGAAGGGCGATGCGCTTCATCGTCGGCCAGTGTAGTCAGCGGCTTCTCGGCTACCCGCCGCTTCGCCGCTCGACGAGCCGAGCCGTTGCTACACCTGACCCATGGCCAGGAGCGCGAAGTAGGCGGCCGGGCCGGCGAAGAGCAGCGAGTCGAGGCGATCGAGCATGCCGCCGTGGCCGAGGAGGAGCCGGCCGGAGTCCTTGACGCCCAGGTCGCGCTTGACGACCGACTCGAAGAGGTCGCCCATGAGCGCCGCGAGGACGACGATCCCACCGAAGACGAAGGGCTCCCAGCTCTCGGCGAAGAAGCCTTCGTAGAGCCAGAACCACGCTGTCAGGACGCCGGTGATCGCCCCCGCGACGAACCCCTCCCAGGTCTTGCCGGGAGACATCACCGGGGTCATCTTGTGGCGCCCGGCGAGCCGCCCTGCGACGTACGCGAACGTGTCCGCCACGAACACGGTCAGGAGGACGGCGAGGACGAAGTCGCGCCCACTGGCGGGGATCTCGCGGATCAGGATGAGGGCTCCGAGCCCCAGACCCACCCAGGCCGCACCCAGGACCGTCGCGGCGACCGCCACCGTGGTCGACTGGCGAGTCTCCGCCACGGCCGCGAAGAGGAAGGCGAGCGCGAGCGTGAGAAGGAAACCGCCCAGCATCCAGACCTCGCCGCCGATGCTCGCACCGAGCAGCGCCGCGACCGCGCCCCCGTACCCCGCCAGCACGAGCGGCCGCAGCGCCCTCCCGAGGCGGTAGAGCTCGTGCAGCGCGAGGAGGGCGGCGACCGCCGCGAGCGCGAAGAGGAACCAGCCCCCGAGGTAGGCCCCTCCGAGCACGAGCACGAGCCCGGGCACGGCCACGAGGGCCCGCGAGAGGAGCGAGCTCATCGACCGCCGAAGCGCCGGCGGCGGCTCGCGTACTCGGCGAGGGCCTCGCGCAGCTGGCGCTCGCCGAAGTCGGGCCAGAGCGTCTCCACGAAGACGAGCTCCGTATAGGCGAGCTGCCAGAGGAGGAAGTTGGAGATCCGCTCCTCGCCGGAGGTACGGATCAGGAGATCGGGCTCGGGCATCTCGGGCGCGTAGAGGCGGGCGGCGATGGCGTTCTCGTCCACGTCGCGGGGGTCCACGCCCTCCTCGGCCAGACGGCGGGCCGCCTCCACGATCTCCCCGCGGCCGCCGTAATCGAACGCGATCCAGAGCTGAAGACGCTCGTTCGCAGCTGTCCTCTCCTCGAGCGCGTCCATCTTCGCCGTCAGCGAAGGCGTCGCCCTGTCGCGTCGTCCGATGAACCGCGTGCGCACCCCCTCGCGGGCGAGATCGGGGAGCTCGCGCTCGATCGTCTCGACGAAGATCTCCATGAGCGCCTCCACCTCGGCCGGAGGGCGGGACCAGTTCTCGGTCGAGAACGCGTAGACGCAGAGGGACTCGACGCCGAGGTCGATGGCCGCCTCGACCGTGCGGCGAAGCGCACGCGTGCCTGCGCGATGACCCGCCGCCACCGGCAGTCGCCGCCGCCTGGCCCACCGCCCGTTCCCGTCCATGATGATGGCGACGGAGCGGGCGACGTCCGGGAGCTGGCGCTCCCGGACGGGAGTGAGTCCTGCAAACGTGCGGAGCTTCGTCAGCAGCCGCATGCTCGTCCTGGTCTGAGATCGCGAAGCGATCTCAGACTTCCATGATCTCCTCTTCCTTCTTCTTCAGGAGGTCGTCGATCCTGGCCACGTGCTCGTCCGTGAGCTTCTGGGCCCGGTCCTCGGCGCGCCGCTCCTCGTCGTCCCCGACGTCGCCGTCCCGCACGAGCTCCTTGAGGTCGTGCATGACGTCGCGGCGGACGTTGCGGACCGCCACACGCCCCTCCTCGGCCAGGTGCTTGACCACCTTGACCAGCTCCTTGCGCCGCTCCTCCGTCAGCTGCGGGATCGGCAGGCGGATCACCTTGCCGTCGTTGGACGGCGTCAGGCCTAGCTCCGACTCCTGGATCGCCCGCTCGATCGTCTTGATCGAGCCGGGATCGTAGGGCTGGATGGTGAGGAGGCGCGGCTCGGGCACGTTGACGGAGGCCAGCTGCTTGAGGGGTGTCTTCTGGCCGTAGTAGTCGATCTGGATGCGGTCGAGAAGCGCGGCCGAGGCGCGGCCGGTCCGGACGCTGTTGAACTCGTGCGCGGTCGTGTCGACCGACTTGTCCATGCGGCGCTTCGCGTCTTCCAGCAGCTCGTCGATCATGGCGTCCTCCGGGGCGTCGAGATGATGGTGCCGATCCGCTCCCCTCGCGCGACGCGCTCGATGTTGCGCTCGTCGTCGAGCCCGAAGACGTGGATCGGCAGACCGTTGTCCATGCAGAGCGTGAGCGCGGTCGTGTCCATCACCTTGAGGCCGCGCTCGAGCGCTTCGCGGTGAGTCAACGCCGGGAGGAAGGCGGCGTCCGCGTCCAGCGCAGGATCGCCGTCGTAGACCCCGTCGACGCCGTTCTTGCCCATGAGGATCGCCTCCGCGCCGATCTCGAGCGCACGGAGGGCGGCGGCCGTGTCCGTGGTGAAGAACGGGTTGCCCGTTCCGGCGGCGAAGATGACGATCCGGCCCTTCTCCAGGTGGCGGATCGCCCGCCGGCGGATGTACGGCTCGGCCACCTCGCTCACCGTGATCGCCGAGAGGATGCGCGTATGCGCGCCCAACCGCTCGAGCGCGTCCTGCATCGTCAGGCAGTTGAGAACGGTGGCCAGCATGCCGGAATAGTCCGCCGTGGCGCGATCCATTCCTTCTGCGGCGGCCGCCAGGCCTCGGTGGATGTTGCCCGCCCCGAGGACGAGGGCGGTCTCCACGCCGTCCTCGCGAACTCGCTCGACCTCGCGTGCGATCGCCTCCACCCGCTCGGGATCGACGCCGTAGGGCTGGTCGCCCATGAGCGCCTCGCCGGAGAGCTTCAGCAGCACCCGGCGGAACGCGCTTCGGCCCGGCTCGACGGCCGGAGAGGCGACCTCGCGCTCGGGCTGCGCGGTCACCGTCCGACGTTGTAGAGCACGAAGTCGCGCACTTCGGCGTCGTGCTCGGCGAGCGCCTTCCCGACCGTCAGGTCGGGATCGTGGATCCACGGCTGGTCGGCGAGGACGTTCTGGGCGAAGAAGCGCTTCTCCAGCATCCCTTCGACGATCCGCGGCCGCACGTTCTCCGGCTTCGACTCGACGTCGGGAAGCTTCTCGTAGATCGACCGCTCGGCCGTCACCTCGGCCTCCGGGACCTGGTCCCGCGAGACGTAGGTCGGTCGCGAGGCGGCGATGTGCATGGCGACGAGCCGCGCCAGGTCGGGCGTCGCCTTCGCGCGCACGAGAACCCCGATCTTCTGGGCCGGCGGATGGATGTAGGCGGAGACGACCTCGGCGTCCGTCGCCTCGTAGCGCTCCGCGCCGCTCACGACGATGTTCTCGCCGAGCTTTCCGATGAGCTCGAGTCGTTCCGACTCGAGCTGATGAACAGCTTCGGGCCCATCGGCGTCGACGAGCACGAGAAGTCTGTCCGCGAAGTCTCGGAACCGCTCGTTGTTGGAGACGGGCTCGGTCTCGCAGCCGACGGCGACCATGGCGCCGCGGCCGTCGTCGACCCGGGCGAGCACCTTGCCCTCGGTGGTCTCGCGGCCGGCGCGCTTGCCGGCCTCGGCCAGGCCCTGCTCACGCAAGAGCTGAGCGGCCTGCTCGAGGTCGCCGCCCGTCTCGACGAGGGCGCGCTTGCAGTCCATCATCCCGGCGCCCGTCAGGTCGCGGAGCTGCTTGACGAGCTGGGCCGGAATGTCCGTCATTCGGCCGGCACCTCCTCCTGCGGCTGCTTCTCCTGCGGCTGCTCGGCCTGGGGCTGCTCGGCCTCGGGCTCCTGCTCGGCCTCGGGCTCCTCGTCGGGACGCCCGTTGGCCGCCATCTCCTCGACCGTCACCGCGCTCGCGCCGGTGGCGATCGCGTCGGCGATCACCCGCACGATCAGGCTGCACGAGCGGATCGCGTCGTCGTTCCCCGGGATGACGAAGTCGGCGTCGTCCGGGTCGCAATTCGTGTCCACGAGGGCCACGACGGGCAGCCCGAGCCGGCGCGCCTCGCGGATGGCGAGCTGCTCCTTGCGCAGGTCGACGACGAAGACGGCGTCCGGAACCTTCTTCATGTCAGCGACGCCGCCGAGGTTCGTCTCGAGCTTGTCGAGCTCGCCCACCATCGAGATCCGCTCCTTGGGCGGGAGCAGGTCGAGCTGGCCCTCGTCGCGGAGGCGGCGCAGGTCGTGGAGCCGGCCGATCCGCTCCGAGATCGTGCGCCAGTTGGTGAGGAGCCCGCCGAGCCAGCGATGATTCACATAGGGCATGCCGACGCGCGTCGCCTCGTCCGCGATCGCGTCCTGGCACTGCTTCTTCGTGCCGACGAAGAGCACGGAGCCGCCGCGCTCGGCGATGTTGCGGACGAAGGCGTGGGCCTGCTCGACGAGGTCGAGGGTCTGCTGGAGGTCGATGATGTAGATACCGCCCCGCTCGGTGAAGATGAAGCGGCGCATCTTGGGATTCCAGCGGCGGGTCTGGTGGCCGAAATGGACTCCGGCCTCCAGAAGCTCTCGCATGGAGACGACGGGCACTGACTGATCCTCCTCGGTTTCGAACGACTGCTGCTGCCGGCGGGAGCGGGTGGAACCGGGCGAGCCGCCGCGGCACCGCCACCCACGTTGTCCGCCGGGTCGGGTGCGGAACCGCTCCATGGTAGCCGATGGGGCGCCTAAGCTGACCTGCGTGCCGGGGGTCGTCCGCCAGTCGGCCTGGGACCTCGCCGTCGAGTGCGTCGACGAGGCCGTCGCCTGCGGGGCGACGCCCTCGCTCGAGCGGCTCGGCCGCCTTGGCCAGCTGGGGTCCTTGCCCTCGTTCATCGCCTCCCTCTCGCTGGGGGAGGACCTCCGCGCGCTCGCCGACGACTACGCGCTCGAGCGTGAGAGCCTCGGGCTCGGGCCGGGCGAGATCGCCGGAGAGCTCCTCGTGCTCGGGCGCGTCCTCGGCCGCCACGGCGAAGAAGAGGCCCGCCGCGACCTCGAGGGCTGCCTCGTCGCCTACGTCGAGCGCGTGACGGGCGAGCTGGCGGAGCGGGCGCGCCGGGACCCGCTCACGGGGCTCCTCAACCACCGTGCCTTCCACGCGCAGCTCCAGGCGGAGGCCGCCCGCGCCCGCCGCCACGGCGGCCGGATCGCGCTCGTCGCGTTCGACCTCGACCGGTTCAAGGAGACGAACGACCGCGACGGGCACCAGGAGGGCGACCGGCTCCTGCGCGCCTTCGCCGCCGCCCTGGCGGGGACGGTGCGCGAGACCGACTTCGCCGGCCGCACGGGGGGCGACGAGTTCTCGGTCCTCCTGCTCGAGGCCGGGCCCGGCACGGTGGAGGGCTTCCTCCTCCGGCTGCGCGAGCGGCTGCCGGAGGGTTTCGCCGTGAGCGCCGGCGCCGCCTACCTGCCGGAGGAGTGCTCGGCCGCCGAGCAGCTTCTCGAAGCGGCGGATAGGCGCCTCTACGCGGACAAGACGGCCAGAGCCGCCTGAGCTCTGCGGACGCCGGCCGCTACCAGCGGTACCAGCGCGCGTCCGGCTCGCGCGCGACGAGCCCGATCAGCCAGATGACGGCGACGATCGCGGCGACGATGAAGAGCCACTTGATCGCGAAGCCGAGCCCGAAGAGCAGAGCCACGAGCAGCAGCACGAGGAGGAGCGCAACCATGTCCGGGTCCTACCCGGCTCAGGAAGACCGGCAAACCCAGGGCTCGGGCTCTACGCAGGGGCGGCGGCCTCCCCTCCCCCTCGAGCCAGCTCGAGCGCCCGGGCGAGATCGGGCGGCAGGTCCGACTCCACCTCGACGGAAGCCCCGCTCAGCGGATGGGGGAAGGCCAGCCGCCCGGCGTGGAGGAACTGACGCGCAAGACCCAGGTCGCCCGGGACGCCGTACACAGGGTCTCCGGCCACGGGAAGCTCGATCGCGCCGAGATGGACGCGGATCTGGTGCGTGCGCCCGGTCTCGAGGCGGACGCGAAGGAGCGCGTGCCGGGGAAGGAGCTCGGCGAGCTCGAAGTGCGTGACCGCCTCTCGCGGGGTCGCCGTGTCGAGCGAGACGCGCGTCGGGTCGCGGCGGTCGCGGCCGATCGGCGCCTCGATGCGCCCCTCTCGGGAGCGCGGGCGTCCGCACACGAGCGCGACGTACTCGCGGACGAGCTCTCGGCGGCGGAGAAGACGCTGGAGGCGTCGATGGGCCTCGTCCGAGCGGGCGACGACGAGCAGCCCGGACGTGTCCCGGTCGAGCCGGTGGACGATGCCCGGGCGCTCCGGCTCGTCGCCGCCCTCGATCGAGTGCGCGAGGAGCCCGTGCACGAGGGTTCCGCCCGCGTGACCGGCCGAAGGATGCACCGCGATGCCGGCGGGCTTGTCGACGACGAGCAGGTGCTCGTCCTCCCAGGCGACGCGCAGGCCCTCGACCGTCTCGGGCTCCAGGCGGCTCGGACGGCCTTCCGGCAGCTCGAGCTCGATCTCCTCGCCGCCGGCGAGACGGTGGCTCTTCGACCGTGCCGTCCCGTCGACGCGCACGCGGCCCTCGGCAAGCAGGCGCTCCGCGGCGGCGCGCGAGCCCACCTCCTGCAGGCCGGCGAGGAAGCGGTCGAGCCGTTCGCCGGCCGCTTCGCGCGGCACGGCGACCCGGACGGAGGGCGTCACCCGCTCGTCTTCGGGGCGGTCCGCCGGACGCGCGGCTGGCGCTCGGCCGAGACGAGCGCGACGAGCAGGATGCCGACCCCGAACACGATGAACGTGTCGGCGAGGTTGAAGGCGGGCCAGAAGCGGAGGTCGAGGAAGTCGGTGACGTGCCCGAGGCGGATCCGGTCGATCAGGTTGGCGAGGCTGCCGCCGATGAGGAGGCCGAGAGCAACGGGCAGCACGGGATGGCGCGCGCCCGAGCGGGCGAAGTAGAAGACCATCCAGGCGATCGCGCAGGCTGTCAGGATCGTGACCGCGGTCGCCCAGCTGGAGAAGAGGCCGAAGGCGATCCCCGGGTTGTGGACGTGCCGGATCGACAGCGGCCCGATGACGTGGACGGAGTCGCCCAGCTCGAGCTGGCTCGCCACGATTCCCTTCGTGATCTGGTCGGCCAGGATGGCCGCGAAGACGACGGCGAGCAGGGCCAGCCAGTGGAAGGGGCCGGCCGAGAGCGACCGCTCCACCATCGAGATCGGGAGCCGTCCGTCCGTGGCCGATCCGACGCGAACGTCGATCAGCCTCGTTGACGAGCTCACTAACCCCTCTCTGCGAGACGCTGGCAGTCGATGCACCTGGTCGCGTACGGGATCGCCTCGAGACGCTCTTCGGCGATCGGCTTGCCGCAGCGAACGCACGTCCCGAATGTTCCGTCTTCGATTCGCAGGAGCGCCCCGTCGATCGCGCTGAGCACGTGCTCGGCGTTCTCCTCGAGCGTGTAGTCGATCTCGCGGTTGAGCGTCGCCGTCGCGGAGTCCGCGAGGTGGTTGTCGTAGGTCTCTTCCTCGGTCTCGTCCTCGAGCGAGCCCGAGTTCGACTCGTGGAGATGGTCGATGGAGTTGGAGACGCGCCGGCGTTCCTCCGTCAGCATCTCCCGGAAGCGCTCCGTATTCACCCTCCGAGTATATCGGCGGGTCCTTGCGCTCCCGACGCGCTAGGCGGCCTGGTGGTCCTGTCCGCGCGGGTCTTCCGTCTCGCCCTCGAGGCGGTCCAGGGCGGTCACGAGGAAGGCGCGGTAGTCCGTTCGGACCTGCGTCTCGACCGACCGCAGGCGGCGGATCTCGCCGCGGACTCGCTCACGTTCCGACTCCGCGCCGCCCATGATCTCGCGCGCCTTCACGCGCGCCTCCTCGACGATCAGGTCGGCTTCCCGGTGGGCCCGCGCCCGCAGCTCGTCGGCCAGCCGCTCGGCGGAGAGGAGCGTGTTGCGGAGCGCCTCCTCCACCTCCCGCTGACGGTGGAGCTCCGACTCGAGCCGCTCGATCTCGTCTCGGAGGTCGGCGCGCTCGCGCCACACGTCCTCGAAGCTCGCGGCGACGTCGGCGAGCAGCCGGTCGGTGGCGCCCCGCTCGTAGCCGAGCGGCCGCCGGCCGAGCCGGACATGACGGATCTCGACGGGTGTGAGCGACATTCAGCCGGGGTCCTTCGCCGGCGCGCAGCGGACTCCTGCGCCGCGGAGCGGTCGACGATCGTCGACGCTGCCGCGCTCAGATGGAGCCGAGTCCCGCCTGGACGAGCCGGTGCACGATCGTGAGGACGATGATCGCGATGATCGGCGAGAGGTCGAGGCCCAGACCGCCCAGATTGAGCTGCGGGATGAAGCGGCGGAAGATCCGCAGGTACGGGTCGACGACGTCGTACAGGAAGCGCTGGATCCGGTTCAGGGTGACGTTGTAGGGAAGCGGGATCCAGGACGTGATGATGTACGCGATGATGCAGATGAGGTAGACGAGGTACAGGACGTAGACGAAGTCCTGCAGCGTGTCGACGGCAGCCGCGAGCAGCATCGGCGGGAAACCTAACCTGCCGCGCGGTCGGAGCGCGTTTCCCTAGCGCGGTGCCTTCGCCGCTAGGCCTGGTTGAAGAAGCCGCGGTCGATCAGGCGGGCGCGCTCCTCGGCGGAGACCTCGACGTTTCGCGGCGTCAGCAGGAAGACCTTGTCCGCGACCCGTTGCATGCTGCCGTTGAGGGCGTACGTAAGACCGCTCGAGAAGTCGATGAGGCGCTTCGAGAGCTCGGGGTCCGTCCCCTGGAGGTTGACGATCACGGGCACGGACTCCTTGAACTTGTCCGCGATCGACTGCGCGTCGTTGAAGCTCCGTGGGACGACGAGGTGGACGCGCACGGAGGCGGAGGCGACGGCCTCGAGGGGCCGGCGCCCGCCCCGCGAGCGCAGGACGGCGGTCTGGGCGCCGGGCACGGCGTCGTCGGGCTCGGACCAGTCCTCGAACTCCTCGCGCTCGCGCCTGCGAGGGTTCAGCCGGCGCACGTTCTGGCGGTCGCGCTCGTATGTCCGCTCGAGCTCCTCCTCGGCGGCGTAGGCCTCCTCGTCCCAGTACTCGTCCTCCTCGACGATGCCGAAGTAGACGAGAGCGCGGCTCCACACGGTTCCAACTCCCATTCGCCGCCCGAGAGTCTAGCGCCCGAACACTACGGAGCCGACCCGGACGAGCGTCGCGCCCTCCTCGACGGCTACGCGGTAGTCCTGCGACGTGCCCATCGAGAGCTCTGCGAGCCCGTGCTCGCCCGCGAGGTCGCGGAGCTGCCGGAAGAACGGACGCGAGCGCTCGGGGTCGTCTGCGAGCGGAGGCATCGTCATGAGCCCGCGGACCTCCACGCCGAGCTCGCGCGCCTCGCCGAGGAATCCCGCGAGCTCGCTCTTGGGGACGCCCGACTTGGACTCCTCGCCCGAGAGGTTGACCTCGACGAGTGCGGGGATCGTGAGCCGCCTGGCGGCGGAGGAGCTCGCCAGCGAGTGGCAGAGCTCGCAGAGTGCGGAAACGTCCTTCGCCTTGCGCGACTGGAGCTGGCCGATGAAGTGCCAGCGAAAGGCGTCCGCGTAGCGGTCGCGCTTCGCCATGAGGTCCTGAAGCCGGTTCTCCCCGACGACCTCGACTCCCGCCTCCGCCAGCAACGCCATCTCCTCGAGGGAGACGTACTTGGTCGCCACGACGACCGTGACGTCCGGGCCGACCTCAGAGCGAATCCGCTCGTA
>DASQWP010000104.1:0-2946 GCA_035640195.1 Gaiellaceae bacterium
CGCAGAAGCTCCGCGACGTAGCTGCCTGAGCGCCGGCGCATGGCGCCCGGGGGTTCGACGGACCGCTGGCCCCACATAATCGCCGTTAAGACGCTCGCGTACATCTCGCCCGTGACGAACGCACCGAGCTTGCGAGATGTCCATCCCAAGTTCGCCAACCTCTACGGTGGTCGCAACCTCTGGCAGAAGTCGCACTTCGAGATCGACGACGCTGATTTCGACGTCATGGCCGCGGCGATCGAAGCGGGGTAGTCGCACGCCGAGTTGACGAATGTGGGGCCCAAGTTGGCGGGTGAGTACACTCGGCGCCCATGAATGAGCCGCCGCCCGCCACTTGGCTCGAGGAGCTCTTCGACTGGCTTCGCATCCCGAGCGTCAGCGCGGATCCCGCACACGCGGGGGACGTCCGGCGGGCAGGTGAATGGCTCTGCGAGTTCGTCCGCGCCGCCGGCGGGGAGGCCGAACTTACCGAGACGCAGGCGATGCCGCTCGCGCTCGGCGAGATCCCGGCTTCGCGTGACCGAGACGAGGCGCCGACTGTCCTCCTCTACGGCCACTTCGACGTGCAACCGCCGGCGCCGCTCGAGCTCTGGGAGTCGCCGCCGTTCGAGCCGCAGATCCGCGACGGCTACCTGTACGCGCGCGGCGCCGCCGACGACAAGGGCAACTCCTACCTGGCGCTCAAGGCGGCGCAGGAGCTGGCCCGCGAGGGCGCCTTGGCCGTCAACGTCCGTATCGCCTTCGACGGGGAGGAGGAGATCGGCGGCCGCTCGATCGTGGAGTTTCTCGCCGAGGACGAGCGCGGTGCCGACGCCTGCATCATCTTCGACAGCGCCATGCCCCGACTGGATACACCCGCCTTCGACCTGGGGACGCGGGGGCTCGTCTACTTCCACGTCCGCCTCAGGAGCGGCGCGGCCGACCTGCACTCCGGCCTCTTCGGCGGCGCCGCCCTGAACGCGATCCACGCCCTCATGCGCACGCTCGAGACGGTCGTGTCCCTGCCCGAAGAGCTGCGCTCAGGCGTGATCCCGCCTACCGAGGAAGAGCGGCTCTCCTGGGAGGAGCTCGATCCCGGCGCGGAGGTGCTCACTGCCGCGGGCGCCTCCCCGATGGACGACGAGGCGGCTTCCGACTTCTACCTCCGCACGTTCGCCGGCCCCTCCGTGGACGTGAACGGCGTCCGCGCCGGCGAGCCGGACCTCCAGAAGACCGTGCTTCCCGTCACGGCCGAGGCGAACGTCTCCATGCGCCTCGCGCCGGGCCAGGACGTGGACGAGACGGCGGCCGCCTTCGAGCGGCTCCTCCGCGACGCAACTCCCGACGGCGCCGAGCTCGAGGTCGAGCGCTGGTCCTCCGCCCCGGCAGGCTTGATCCCACCCGACGCTCCCGCCGTCAAGCTCGCGGAGGCCGCCTTCGAGCGGGCGCTCGGCCGCCGTCCGCTCCTCCTGCGCAGCGGGGGAACCCTGCCGATCGTGCCCGCGCTCGCCGACAAGGGCGTCCCGACGATCCTGACCGGCTTCGCGCTCCCCGGCTCGAACATCCACTCGCCGAACGAGCGGCTGCTCGAGCGTTACGTCTCGCTCGGCGTCGCTGCCGCGCGCGAGACCCTGCTCGCCTTCGCTGACCTGCCTCGCTAGCGCGACGCCGGGATGACGGCCTCGCCGTGGGTGTGCCCGTGCTCGGGCACGAGCCACTCGTGGCCGAAGCGGCGCATGGCGTCGATGATCGGGAGGAGCGCCTCGCCCTTCTCCGTGAGCTCGTACTCGACGCGGCGGCGGCCGCTCCGGCGAACGACGAGGTCGTCCTCCTCGAGTACGCGCAGGCGCTCGGAGAGCGTCCGCGGGCTGATCCCCGGGCAGGAGCGCTCGAGCTCGGAGAAGCGACGCGCTCCCTCGGAGAGGTCGTGCACGATGATCGCCGTCCACTTCGACCCGATGATGTCGGCCGTGCACGCAACGGAGCACTGCTCGTCGTGAACTGCCCTCATCGTGCGCATGGGCTCATTGTAGTAACTGTCTCCTAGGGCCACTTGCCCGGGGGCTGGGAGGCAGGGCATCCTTTGGAGATGGCCGCCGAGGAGTGGAGCATCCAGCGGGACCTCGCCGCGCTTCGAGAGGGTCAGGCCGCGCTCGAGAAGGGTCAGGCTCATCTGGTCGCCGAGCTCGATCGCACTCGCCGGGAGCTCCGCGAGGACATCCGCGATCTCCGGGCCGAGGTTGCGTCCGTCCAGAACGGTCAGTTCGTCTTCGCCGGAGCCACCGTCGCCGGGCTCCTGGGCGTCATCGCGACGCTGATCGCGACCTAGTGCCCGTCGGGGCACTAGTGCCAGGGCGGGGCGTTGTAGACCCAGCGACCGCCGAGCATCGTCGCTACCACCTGAACCTCACCGAGCTCCTCCGGTGGGCAGTTCACCGGGTCGCGGTCGAGCACGACGAGGTCTGCGAGGTAGCCGGGGAGGAGCTTGCCGCGGCGGCGCTCGTCGCCGGTCAGCCAGGCGGGCGCGACGCAGGTGGCGTGCAGCGTCTCCTCGACGGAGAGGGCCTGCTCGCCGTGCCACGCTTCGCGGTCGTCGAGGGTGCGGAGAGCTCCGGCGCGGATGCCGAGCAGCGGGTCGAGCTCCTCGATGGGCGCGTCGGAGCCGTTCGCGAGTACGGCGCTGCTCTCGAGCAGCGACCGGAAGGCGTACGCGCGCTGCGTCTTCCCTGCCCAGAGGCGGTCGGCGATGTCCCGGTCGGAGGGCGCGTGGCTGAACTGCACCGAGGCCGCGACGCCGAGGGCGGCGAAGCGGGCCACGTCCTCCTCCGCGAGGAGCTGAGCGTGTTCGATCCGCTGGCGGAGGCCGCGCGGCCGCCACTCGTCCTGCGTCGCCTCGAAGGCGTCGAGGGCCCGCCGGTTGGCGAGGTCTCCGATCGCGTGCACCGCGACCGGGAAGCCGGCCCGCGC
>DASQWP010000105.1:0-7907 GCA_035640195.1 Gaiellaceae bacterium
AGCTCGCGGTACTCGCCGTGGAAGCCGACCTCCACGCCGTCCTCCGTCACCATCACGTACCGCCACCTGCCGCCGACGCGCAGGTCGATCTCGGCGACGGTCGCCTCGCCGCGCTTCGCCGTCCACCAGCGCCTGACCAGCTCGGGAGTGGTCCACGCCTCGTACACCAGGTGTTTGGGCGCGTCGAACTCCCGCGTGATGAGGATCTGCTCGTCCGTGGGGAGCGTCACCGTCGCCGTCTGGCTAGTCGCCACCGCCATCATCTCCTTTCTCCTTCTGCTTGAGCTCCTCCAACACGGCGTCGAGCTGGCCGAACCGCTCCGACCAGGAGCCCTCGTAGGTCTTCACCCAGTCATGGATAGGCTTGAGCGCCGGACCGTTCAGGCGGTACAGCCGCTGCCTTCCATCCTCACGCACGTCGACCGCCCCCACCTCTCGGAGCACCCGCAGGTGCTTGGAGACCTGTGGCTGGGCCAGACCGAGCCGCCGCACGAGGTCGTTCACGGGACGCTCCCCGTCCGCGAGAGCATCCAGGATCTGTCGCCGACGGGGCTCTGCCACCGCGTTGAACGCATCTGCCGTGGTCGCTGCTCGGGCCACGCGCACGATCATATATACCCATACAGGAATATGTCAACTTCTCGGCAGGTGTGTCCTTTTCCGCCTCCGCCGTTCGTCTTGGAGGCGACCACTTCGAGAAGGAGGAAGCGATGAAGTACATGCTGCTGATCCAACAGGGAGACACCCCGACGCCCGGGTCCGACGCGTGGGAGCGCCTCTCGGACGACGAGCAGAAGTCCGTTTACGGCGCGTACCAGGCGGTCAACGCGACGCCCGGCGTCAGCCCCGGCGTCTGGATGCAGCCCCCGGAGACGGCCACGACGGTGCGGGTGCGGGACGGCGAGACGCTGACCACCGACGGGCCGTTCGTCGCCGTCAAGGAGGCGCTGGGCGGCTACCTCCTGTTCGAGGCCGACGACCTCGACGCCGCGATCGAGCTCGCCGTGAAGATTCCGGCCGCCCGCATGGGCGGTGCGGTGGAGGTGCGGCCGCTCGCGGGGCCCTAGTGCCCCTCGAGCACGTCTTCCGTGACGAGTGGGGCCGTGTCCTAGCAGGCCTGATCGGCTTCCTCGGCGACTTCGACCTCGCCGAGGAAGCCGCCCAGGAGGCATTCGCAATCGCCGCCGAGCGCTGGCCACGCGACGGGGCGCCGGCCAACCCGCGTGCCTGGCTGGTTACGACTGCGCGCAACCGCGCCGTCGACCGCCTCCGCCGCGACCGCACGCTCGCGGCGAAGGTCCGCTTGCTCGACGTGACTGAGACGCTGGAGGAGGACGTGGACGAGACAACGATCCCGGACGAGCGGCTCGAGCTCGTCTTCACCTGCTGTCATCCGGCGCTAGCGCTCGATGCCCAGGTCGCGCTCACGCTGCGAACGCTGGGCGGCCTCACGACGGAGGAGATCGCCCGTGCCTTCCTCGTCCCCGAGGCGACCATGGCCAAGCGGCTCGTCCGCGCGAAGCGCAAGATCAAGGTCGCCGGGATCCCGTTTCGCGTGCCGCCTGCGCCACTCCTCCCCGACCGCCTCGCCGCGGTGCTCGCCGTCGTCTACCTGATCTTCAACGAGGGTTACGGCGGCCGCGGAGACCTCGCGGCCGAGGCGATCCGGCTTGGACGCGCCCTCGCAGAGCTCATGCCCGACGAGCCCGAGGTGCACGGGCTGCTGGCGCTCATGCTGGTGAACGACGCCCGGCGCGATGCGCGATTCGCCGACGGCACGGTCGTCCTCCTCCGCGACCAGGATCGATCGCTCTGGAACCTCGACCAGATCGCGGAGGGGCGGACGGCGCTCGATCGCGCGCTGACGCTCGGCGGCCGCGATACCTACGTGCTGCAGGCGGCGATCGCAGCGTTGCACGTGGAGGAGCACCAGGATTGGCCGCAGCTCGCGGCCCTCTACGGCGAGCTCGCCCGTCTCACCCGCTCGCCGGTCGTGGAGCTCAACCGGGCTGCAGCGATCGCAGAAGCGGGCGACGTCGAGGCGGCGCTTTCCCTGGTGGAGCGCCTCGACCTCGACGACTACCACTATCTCCACGCGACGCGCGCGGACCTGCTGCGCCGGCTCGATCGCGTCGAGGACGCGCGTGCCGCCTACGAGCTCGCGCTCGCGCTCGTTCGCTCGGACGCCGAGCGGCGCTTTCTCGAGCGGCGCCTGGCGGAGCTCCAAGGCTGACCGGTCGCGGTGCAGGTCTTGGTCCGTCGTATCGGCGCCCGGCGAAGCCGCTCGGGAACGGGGCCGTGGTGACTCCTTGACGGGCGTCCTCTTCGCGTGCGTCGCCGGGATGTTCTTCGGGGCCCTCAACATTACGATGCGTCGTGGGCTCGCGCGGGTCGCGGACGTGGACGCCGGCTCGGCAGTGATCGCAACATTCGCAGTCGTTCTCGTCGCGGCCACGGCCTTCGCGTTCGGCGCCGACTTCGACGCGGAGGAACTCTGGCCGTTCTTCCTGCTCGGGAGCTTCGTCCCCGGCCTCTCGCAGCTGCTCGTCGTCCATGCGGTGCAGGCGGCAGGCGCGTCCCGCGCCGGCATCCTGTTCGGGATGGCGCCGCTCTTCTCGGCGCTCATCGCGATTGTCGCGTTCGACGAGCCCTTGCGGTGGCCGCTCGCGGCGGGCACGCTGCTGGTCGTCGCGGGCGGCGACGCGCTGGCGTGGGAGGCCGAGCGGCCGGTCGACTACCGCGCCTACGGGGCCGCGCTCGCGGTCACGGTTGCAGCGGCGTTCGGCCTGCGCGACAACGTCGCGCGAACGGTGAGCGAGGACGTCGCAGCGGAGCCGCTCGCACAGGCGACGGCGATGATGCTCGGAGCGTCGGTCGTCCTTCTGGCGAACCTCCTGCGCCGGCCGTCGGCGGCAGCGCGGCTGCGAGGGGCGTTCGCGGCGTTCGCGAGCTCCGCCGTCGTGACCGCGCTCGCGCAGGCGACGATGTTGGAGGCGCTCGACCGTGCGCGCGTGACGGTCGTCGCGCCGCTCATGGGCACGGGCGTGCTCTGGACAGTCGTCTTCGCCGCGATCTTCCTCGGGCGCAGCGAACTGGTCGGCCGGCGCCTGGTCGTGGTGGCGCTGCTCGTCGTCGCGGGGGGCACGCTCGTGGGCGCAACACGCTAGGCCCACACGAAAGGCACCTGAGGCCACATTCCGTTCAGCCGGCCTACCGCGCCCGCGCCGGCGACGCCACGCGTTGCGCGGCGGGCGGCGGTCAGGCACGCTCCCCGGTGATGGTTCCCGAGGCGCGGCTCGACTCGACCGAGCACGGACTCGTCCCCGAGGGAGACGGTTGGTTCGTCCTCAACGCTCGCGAGGCGCCCTGGCGCCACGGAAAGGGGCGGGCCGCGATCTGCGATTTCGAGGGCGAGCCCGAGTTCCCGCAAGTCGGCATCAACCTCAGCGTCCTCCAGCCCGGCGAGGTGATGGCGATGTACCACTGGGAGGCCGATCAAGAAGACTTTCTCGTGCTCTCGGGCGAGGCGCTGCTGATCGTCGAGGGCGAGGAGCGCCGGCTGCTCCGGTGGGATTTCGTACATTGCCCCGCCGGCACGAAGCATGTCATCGTCGGGGCCGGAGAGGAGCCTTGCCTGGTGCTCGCGGTCGGTGCACGCGAGCGCTCGACCGGCCCGGATTGGGGCGGCTACAGCGTGGACGACGCCGCGCTACGCCACGGCGCCGGCGTCGAGCAGGAGACGACGGACGCGAATCAGGCATACGCGCGTTTTCCGCCGCGCGAGCCGACCCGGTACCGCGAAGGCTGGCTTCCCGACTCCCGCTAGGCCGGCGCCTTCACGGAGGCGACGTAGCCGCGAACGTCCGCGGCCGGCTCCGAGTACGCCTCGCCGAGGGCCGTCTCCATCGCCGTCATGTACTCCTCGGCCCAGGCCGGGAACTCGTAGTCGATCGCGCGCAGGAACTCGAGCGTCGCGGCCAGGCGCAGGTCGGCGATCGAAGGGCTGTCGCCCCCGATGAACTGCTTCCCGTCGAGGAAGAAAGCGCGGAAGACGTCGAGCGGCTCGGCAAGCGCCGCCTCGGCGTCCTGCTGCGCCTTCGCCTTCATGCCTTCGTCCGCCTCGGACGTCGCGACCTCGCCGGGATACTGAGGGAAGCCGAGGGCCGGGTAGGTGGCGCGCGTGACGAGCGGATAGAACGTGCCGATCAGGTAGAACATCGCGTTGTCGACCATCGCCCGCTTGCCCGGGTCGCTCGGATAGAACTGGTCGAGCCCGTGCTTGTTGCAGAGGTAGGCCATGATCGCGCAGCTCTCCCCGAGCGCGCCCCTGGGCAGCCCCTCCTCCTCGAGCATCGGCGTCAGGTGAGCCGGGTACTTCTGCAGGAACTCTGGCTCCGTCGTCTTTCCCCAGACGTCCAGCTCTTCGAAGTCGAGCCCGGCGGCTCGCACGAAGATCCGAACGGTCAGGTTGTTGACGCTCGGCCTCAGGATGCTCAGCGTGTTCGCAGCCATCTGATCCTCCGTTAGTCGTAGGGGTCCTGCGGCGATCGGTCGTCCGAGAGAGACGCTCGTGATCGCCCGACGAGCGTCTCGATCGCATCCGCGAGATGGTCCTGGGCGATGTTGTAGTCGCCCCGCTCGCTCCGGATCTTGTGCGCTTCGAGCAGCACGTCGGCGTGCGACGAACCGAACGGCGGCTCGAAGCGATAGGACGCCAGCTCGACCAGGAGGCCGAGCGGGTCCTCGAAGTAGATCGAGTCCATGAAGCCGCGGTCTTTGACGCCGCTGTGCCGGATCTTGCGCTCGTCGAGGCGCTCCACCGCCTGCTTGAAGGTCGCCTGCGAGAGCGAGAACGCGATGTGGTGCACGCAGCCGATGTCGGTCGAGGTGCGGCTCCGATCGGGCTCGCGCTCCTCGTTCGTGAAGACGGTGATGAGGCGCCCGTCTCCCGGGTCGAAGTAGAGGTGGCTCTCGGACTCGTTGTCGAGGTTGGGCTGCTCGAAGACGAACGGCATGCCGAGGACGCCCTCCCAGAAGTCGATCGACGTCTGCCGGTCGGCTCCGACCAGCGTGATGTGGTGCACGCCCTGGCTCTGAAGTTTCCGCACGGCCGCTACCGCTCGACGAGCTTCGACTTGTACTCGCTCCGCCGCAGGCTCCCCCACGGGACGAGATCGACGCGCATCTGGACGAGGAGCACGCTGCGCAGTCTCTCACGGATCGTTTCTGCGAGCGCGTCCGCGGCCTGCGCGCCCCGGGCAAGCTCGACGGCCACCGGAAGCGGCGGCTCCTGCTTCACGCCCGGCGCCTGTGGCTTGACGAGGACGTGTCCGCTGACCTCGGGAGCGAACGCGCTCACGACCTCACGGACGGCCGAGGGGAACACGTTCACGCCGCGGACGATGAGCATGTCGTCGGTTCGGCCGATGCACCGCACCCGCGGGCCGGTGCGGCCGCAGGCGCACGGTCTCGTCCGGATCTCGACGTGGTCGCGCGTTCGGAATCGCAGGAGCGGTGCCGCACGATGCTGAAGGTGCGTCAACACGAGCTCGCCGGCGGCGCCGTCGTCCAGCTCGAGGGCGGCGCCTGTCTCGGGCTCGACCAGCTCGGCGTGGACGAAGCCGCGTGCGCCGAGGTGCATCCCGTTCTGCTCCTCGCACTCTCCCCAGAGCGACACGCCGATGTCGCCGATGCCCATTGCCTCCGTGACCCTTGCGCCCCAGCCCTCTTCGAGCTTCGCCCGGAAGGCCGGCTCGCCGCCGCCGGGCTCGCCCGCCACGAGGACGCGAGCAACGCTCGAGTGCCGAAGATCGACGTCCCGCTCGGCCGCCCATTCGACGAGATGGGCCGCGTAGGAGGGCGTGAGCACGACGGCCTCGGGCCGGAGGGCCTGCACCGCGAGCACGAGAAGCTCGGTGTTCCCGGTGCCGACGGGAATGTGGCAGAGGCCGATGCGGTCGAAGGCGGCCAGCGCCGCCCCTGCGACGAACGGGCCGGCGTTGTACGTGGTGACGATCCGCTGGCTGGCGGCGATGCCGGACGCCGAATAGCTGCGCGCCGAGGCGGTCACCCAGTTGTCGAGATCCCCTGCGGTCAGCGGGACGTAGCTGGGCCGGCCCGTGGTTCCACTCGTTGAGTAGATGCGCACGATCTCGGACGGCGTCGCACAGAGATGCGCGCCGACCGGGTTGTCCGGCGTGCACGTCGCCCTGAGCTCGTGCTTCTCGGTGAGAGGCAGCTCCGCGATCTCGGCAAGCCCGCCCGCCGCTCGGGGGGAGGCGAATCCGGCCGCCCCCAGCTTGTCGCGGTAGAACGCCGAGCGCTCGAAGAGATAGGCGAGCTGAGCGCGATAGCTCGCGTCGTCGACGGCGAGCTGCTCTTCCCACGGCCGTGTCTCGACCTCGGGCGCGAGCATCACTCGTACTCGACCGCCTCCTCCGCGGCCCGCGCGAGGAGGAAGCCGAGCGGACGCTCCTGCTCCTCCGCGAGGTGCGCGAGCAGACCGGCAGTGCGCGCGAGGATCGGAACAGCTTTCACCGAGGCGGACGGAAAGCCCAGGTCGAGCAGCACCGCGGCGATCGGCATGGCGACGTTCATCGTGAGCGGCTTGCCCCAGGCCTCGGCCACGCCGTCGCGGAGGCAGCGGGCCAGCAGGACGTGCGGCCCGCTCACGCCGCGGGCATCCGCCAGCTCGAGAATGCGCTCGGCGCGGGGGTCGAGCGGCCGGTGGACCGGATGGCCGAACCCCGGCACCTTGCCACCCGAAGCGTGGATCGCGCGCGCGATCTCGCCCGCGATCCCAGCCGGCTCGCGACCGGCCGCTACCTCTCCCTGCGCCTCTTCGAGCAGTCGGGCGCACTCCTCGGACGTTCCGAGGACGACCGGGCCGCACCCGAGGATCCCCGCCGCAACGGCTCCCTGGAGCGATTCGGGGTCGGCGGCGAGCGTCATGCGCGCAGCGACGTTGGTGGGCATCATCCCGTGCTCGGCGATCGAGACGAGCAGCAGGTCGAGGAAGAAGCGCTGGTTCTCGGTGGGCTCGTCCCCCGTGAGCAGGAGATGGAAGTACTCGGTGAAGCTCAGCCTGCCCATGAGGTCGCCGGTGAGGTCGCGTCCACGCACCTCGACTCGGTCGGGATAGGCCTGACTGATGTGGCTGACCGGCTTCAGAGGCCGAGATCCTCTCGGACGAGGCGTGCACCGGCAACCATCGCCTGGAGCTTGCGGAACGCGCGCTCGCGCGGCAGGTACTTCATCCCGCAGTCCGGCGCGACGATCAGCCGCTCCGGCGGCACGACCGCAAGGGCTTTCCGGATCCGGCCTGCGACCATCTCGGGAGTCTCGACGTCGCTCGAGCCCAGGTCGAGGACTCCCAGAGCGATGATCTTGTCGGGAAGGTCGCGCAGCACCTCCGGATCGAGATTCGGCTGCGCCGCCTCGAGCGAGAGGTGAGTCGCGATGCAGTCGCCGAGCTCGCGGAGGAACGGGTAGCCGCTGAGCCGGTCCTTGACGATGTGCGCGTAGCCGAAGCAGGTGTGGAGGACCGTCTCGGCCTGGATGCCGTCCAGCGCCCGGTTGATCGCCTCGATCGCGTACTCCTGTGCGGGCTCCGGGCGCGCCTGGAGATACGGCTCGTCGATCTGGACGACGTCTGCTCCGGCCGCCTCGAGGTCTCGCAGCTCCTCGTTGACCGCCTGCGCGTAGGCAAGCGCGAGGCTTCGATCGTCGGAGTAGTAATCGTTCTGGGCTTGCTGCGTCATCGTGAACGGTCCCGGAACCGTGATCTTGATCCGGCGGTCCGTGATCGAGCGCAGAAACTCGACGTCGCGGACCTCGACAGGCCGCGTGCGGCGGATCGCGCCCGCGACCCTCGGGACGGGATTCTCGTGCCCCGTGCGGTCGAGGGC
>DASQWP010000106.1:0-3568 GCA_035640195.1 Gaiellaceae bacterium
ACGAGCGCGCTCCGGTCGGGCGCCTCCCGCAGGGGAGCGAGCAAGGCCTCCGCCGTCATGGCCCATACGATATGGCCGTGCCGCCGGCAACTCCGTCGCTCTGGATCCTCGGCGGCATCGGAATCGCTTCGGGCTTCCTGAGCGCGCTCTTCGGAGTGGGCGGCGGCATCGTCGTCGTACCGCTGCTGGTGCTCCTCGCGGCCTTCGACTCCCGGGTCGCCACGGCCACCTCGCTTGCGGCCATCCTCCTCACCGCGGTCGCCGGAGTGACCTCGTTCTCGCTTCTCGACCACGTCGACTGGGACGCGGCCGCCCTGGTCGGGCTGCCCGCCGTGGTGGGCTCGCTTGCCGGCGTGCGGCTCCAGCATCGCCTCTCCTCGCGGAGGCTCACCTTCCTCTTCTCCCTGTTCCTCCTCGCCGTCGCCGTCGTCCTCTTCATCGAGTGAGCACGGCTACAGTCGTTCTCGCTCTGCTCCTAGGCTTCGGCGCGGGAGCGCTCTCGGGCATGTTCGGCGTGGGAGGCGGAATCTTGTTCGTCCCGACGCTCGTGTTCGTCGTCGGTCTCGGCCAGCTCAGCGCTCAGGCGACTTCCCTTGCGGCGATGATTCCGGTCGTCGCATTCGGCGCGTGGCAGCAGCACAGGGCGGGGAACGTCCGGTGGCGGGAGGCAACGGCGATCGGCCTGGTCTCGTTCGCCGGCGTGGCGGGCGGGGCACTCCTCGCCGACTCTCTCCCCGAAGCGCTCCTGCGCGATCTCTTCGCCGGCCTCCTCGTCGTGGTCGCCGTGCAGCTCGTCTGGTCGCTCCGTGATTAGATGCGGCGCATGAACGAGGACGTCTGGCTGCCGCTCGTCGACGAGCCGCTCGGCGAGGTCATCGACCGGATCCAGGCCGAGGACACGCAGATCACGTCGCTGATCAACTCCCCGCGGCGCCAGCTCGCTTTCCGGACGTTCGCCTACCTCCGCGTCGGGATCCTCCTGGGCGGACTCCTCGTCGAGCGCGACGTCGACCCGGAGGCCGTCGGCAACTGGGTCGACCAGTTGCTCGAAGACCCTCAGGTGCGCGCCGCCGTGCTGAAGGAGGTGCGCGACGTGGCTGCCGAGGTGGCGAGCGACCCGCGGCTTGCCTCCGACGACGTGCTCGGCCCCGACGAGGCCGCAGTCGAGCGCTTCCGCGAGTTTGCGAGGCGTCTCGCCGACTGACGCTCGACCCTGGCGGCCGGGGCGCCGATAATCTGCCCGTGGTGCCGGCACGCGTTCTCTCGGCGACGGTCGTTGCGCTGACCGTGCTCGCCCTCGGGGCCTCGACGGCGTCCGCGGCTGCGCCTGCGGACTCCTCGGGCCGCGCGCTGGGCGTCCGCGTCGTGCTTCCCGGCGGGGAGGGCGGTAGCGCCGCGAGCGTCTCCTCGCCCCCCGCACGCTCGACCACGGCTCCGGGTTACACGTACGGCGACGCGGTCTCGACGGGGCCGCTGGCGGCCTCGAGCCGGGCAGGAGGCTCGACCACTCGTGCCTCCGCAGGCGGAAGCGCGTCGGTGCAGGCCGTCTCGCTCTTCGGCGGGGAGATCACGGCGGACGCCGTGTCCGTCAAGGCGACCGCCCGGGCGACGGGTTCGGGCGCCGAGGGCTCCCTGGCGGCCTCGTCCCTCTCGAACCTGACGGTTCTGGGCGAGCCGGTCGCGGCGACTCCGAACGCCCGGGTGGAGCTGGGGGACTGGGGCTACGCGGTCGTTCTCGAGCAGGCGGTCGTTCGCCAGACGAAGGGACGCTTCGGCTACCGGGGCTTCGTCACGGGGCTGCACGTCGTCCTCACGGCCGAGCACGGCGGCCTCCCGGCCGGCAGCGAGATCCTCGTCGGGTATGCGGAGGCGGCCGCCAGCGCGCCCAAGCCGCCCCCGCCCCCGCCTCCACCTCCGTCCCCTCCGCCCCCGCCTCCGCCCGAGGACGAGCCGGCTCAGGAGCCTCAGCCGAAGCCGCAGGAGAAGCAGGAGCCCCAGCCGAAGCCGCCTCCGCCCCCGCGGGAGCCGCTCCCGCCCCCGCCGGGCGCGAGCCCGGAGCCGCCGCCGATCGTCCGGGAGCCGCCGGCCGACGTCGATCCGCAGCTGACGGCGGGCGGCTACGTCTTCCCCGTCTACGGCCCTGCCTCGTTCTCGGACGACTTCTCGGCGGCGCGCGCCTTCACGGGCTGGCACCACGGGAACGACATCTTCGCGCCGCTCGGCGCGCCCGTCCTCGCCGTCGCGGACGGAACGCTCTTCCTCGTCGGTTGGAACGACGTCGGGGGCAACCGCCTCTGGCTTCGCGACCGGGCCGGAAACGAGTTCTACTACGCGCACCTCTCCGCCTACTCGCCGCTCGCCCAGGACGGGGCGCAGGTGAAGGCGGGCGACGTGATCGGGTTCGTGGGCACGACCGGCGACGCCGTCGGGACTCCGCCCCACCTCCACTTCGAGATCCACCCGCGCGGGCTTCTCTGGCTCGGCTACGACGGCGTCATCGATCCCTATGCGTACCTGACCGCCTGGCGGCGGCTCGCCGACATCGCGTTCGGAGGCTGGACGCCGCCGCCCGGCGAGGCCCCGCCCGCGGGCGCCGTCCTCCTCGACGCGCAGGACATCTCGACGCTCTCCGGGCTCGGCGAGGAGTCCCTCGCAAGCCTGCTCGCGCCGATGGAGCTCTTCGGAGAGGGCCCGCCGGGCCCCGCGATCGTGGACGCGGACCCCGCCTTCGGGGCCTAGCCCACGTCGCCGGACCCACCGTCCGGCGGAGACGTGCCGGGGTCAGACCCCGGCATGTCCGCTTCGGCCGCTAGGCCTCGTTCGACTGGTACGCAACCGGCGGTGATGCTGCTCCGTGTCGCCGGGTGTCGGAGTGTGGGTTCCCGAGCGGGCTTACGGGGCATCAGGCCGGGCCTCCGTGTTGGCCGGTGCTGGCCCGTGTCGCACGGTGTAAGTGCAGACGTAAGTGCAGGAGCGCCACGGCGGGGGAGCCGCCCGCCCGCAAGCCTTCCGGCTTCGTTACGTCACTCCTAGTGGGCGACCTCCCAGATGCGGTAGCCCTGTCGAAGCGCCTGCCGCGCTACGCTTTCGTGGATGGGTCGGGTCTCCTTGCTTCTCGTGGTCGTGATCACGCTAGGAGCAGGGTGTGGCGGAGCTGACTCGACAGCGAGCGACCGCCCCTGCGTAGTCTCCGAAGTGGAGATGGCCTCCATCTGGGACGCCTCGGAGGTGAGGGCACATCCGCAAGACAACGGCTACGAGTGCGTCTACGCAGCCGAGAACCAACCAATCGTCGCGCTGGCCGTCAGGTCGCCCCAGGAGTTCGAGGCGGAGCGGAACCGCTTCGAAGACTGGGGCGTCCTCTTGCCGCCCCTCGAGCCTGTGAGTGGGTTCGATGAGGAGGCCAACGTCGACCCGCGATACAACAGCCTCAACGTCACCGCCGGGGACTTCGTGGTCAGCGTCGAGATCCTCGGGGCTGAGCCTGCCGATCCGGGGGAGCAGCTCGTGATTGAGAAGCGAATCGCGCAGGCAGCTATCAGCCAGCTCAAATCAGCCTAACCCGCCG
>DASQWP010000107.1:0-3943 GCA_035640195.1 Gaiellaceae bacterium
TCGACGACCCGGGGATCATCGCCTTGCTTGTCGATCCTTTCACGTTCCCGGCGGGACCGTTCCTGACGAGGCTGAACGAGGCGCGCGAAGAGATTCCGCTCGTCGGCGGGATCGCCGCCGGTGGGGGGCGGCCCGGCACGCAGGCGCTGATCCTGGACGACGCGGTGCACGCCGAGGGCGCCGCCGGCGCCGTCATCTCCGGCCTGCCGATCCTCGCCGTCGTCTCACAGGGCTGTCGGCCGCTGGGGCGCGAGGCCGTGATCACCCGCTGCGAGGGCAACGTCGTCCACGAGCTGGCCGGACAGCCGGCGCTCGTCCGCCTGCGCGAGGAGATCGCCGCCCTCTCGTTCGAGGAGCGAGCGCTCGCCGCCCGCGGGCTCCTCGCGGGGCTCGTGATCGACGAGAACCGTCCCCAGTACGACACAGGCGACTTCCTCATGCGCGGTCTCCTCGGGGCGGACGAGGCGACCGGCGCGCTCGCGCTCGGCGAGACGGTGCGGGTCGGCCAGACCCTGCGCTTCTTCGTCCGCGACGCCGCCTCCGCGGACGCAGATCTCCGGCAGGCGCTCGCCGACGCACCCAGCCGGGGGAGGCCGGCCGGGGCGCTGCTCTTCACCTGCAACGGCCGCGGGACGAACATGTTCCCCGAGCCCGACCACGACGCGCGCGCCGTCGCTGAGGCGCTCGGGACTCAGGCCGTCGCCGGCTTCTTCTGCGGCGGCGAGATCGGCCCGGTGGGCGGCAAGGCCTTCCTGCACGGTTTCACGGCCACCCTGGCCGTCTTCCTCGAGCCCTGAGGCTCACGCTACGGGGAGCGCGACGGGGTGTCGGGTTCGCCTAGCGGCGGCTCTTTGCGCCAGGAGGCGTCCCAGAAGGCGAGCTCGTAGCGGCTCGAGGTGAGGAAGGCCTTGGTCATGCGACGGCGGTCGCTGGCTTCGGCCGCGTGATCGGTGAGCGCCCTGCACCAGGTGGTGAGCTCGCCGAACTCGACGCCGGCGTATTCGTCGATCCAGCGCGCGTAGAGCTCGTGGCCCGGGTGGCCGCGCTCGGCGAGGCGGGTGGCGAGCTCGTGGTAGCCCCACATGCAGGGCAGCAGGGCGGCCGCAAGCTCGCCGTAGTCGCCGAGCGCCGCGGTGCGCAGGAGGAAATCCGCGTATGCGCGGGTGGTGGGCGTCGGCCGCTCGTGTTCGAGCTCAGCCGTCGGGATGCCCCACTCGGCGGCGTAGGAGCGGTGCAGCTCCATCTCGCGTCCGAGCACGGTGCCGGCGAGCTGGGCGAAGCGGCCCATCTCGTCCAGGCGAGGCGCTCGTGCGCAGCCGAGGGCGAGCAGGCGCGCGTAGTCGATCAGGAACAGATAGTCCTGGCGGACATAGTGGCGGAACTTCTCAGCGGCGAGGCTTCCCTCGCCGATGCCGCGCACGAAGGGGTGCTCGTGCTCGGCCGACCAGATTGGATCGGCGGTCTTCCGTAGCTCGTCAGTGAAGGTCATCCGCCAGCGTGTTCCAGTAGAGCAGCTCGTAGGCCTGCAACAAGCGGGCCGCCCGGCGGGCGCTTGCCGGATCGCCCGTCGCGGTGAGTGCGAGCGCGCGCTCCTCGAAACCGGTGGGCGGTTCGGCGAAGAAGTCGAAGAAGGCGACCGCGTCGGCTCCGTAGAGGGGGCGGAGCGCGTCGCGCATGCGCGCGCAGCTGCGGCCCCAGCTCTCCAGGTTCGCGAGGAAGGCGAGGGCCATGTCCGCGGGCGAGCCGTTGAGCGCGAGCCAGGCGACGTAGGCCGGATAGGCCTGGCAGCCGGCGAGCGGCTCGTAGCCGGCATCGAGCCCGACGGCGGTCCCGAACCGCGCGAGCAGCCGCAGCGCCTCCTCCTCGCCCGCAGCCAGATCCCGGAAGAAATCGCCTGCCGGCGGCTGCGGGAAGCGCTGTGCGAGGTGCTCGAAGCTTCTCCGGTCGCTCGTGATGATCGCCCGCTGCTCGCCGGCGAACGCCCGCAGGGATTCCGGCGGCACCCGGCCGGCCTCGAGCTCGGCGAGGTAGTAGTGACCGGCGAGCCGGCGCTCGACCGGCGCGAGCTCGGCCCGCACGACCGCCAGCAGTTCAGCGGCGTCCATCTCGGCATATTCAACCGCCGACACCACGGCGGCGTGGGCTGGCTCGTCGTTCGAGTAGGACAGGATTCCCTCGGCGAGGGCCCGACGGAGGGGGCGAGGCCCAGGCGCGGAACCGACGCTGGCTCGCCGCGCGCCAGCCTTGAGGAAGCACGCGCCGGTTGGTTCCTTAGCCGACGCAGATGTCGGCGACTTCAGCTTCGGTAACTCGCAAGAGGTCGGCGGTCGCCAGGCGCACGGACTCCTCGTGCGAGCCCGCCTCCAGAATCACCGAGTCGCGCTCGGCCAGGCGGCGGTCGATCACGACCGGGTCGCGGCGGCCTCCGCCGATCGGTGGTACTGCGCCCAGGTCGAACTCGGCGTAGTCCCGGGCCAGGTCCTCCTCGGAGGCGAGATGGACCTTCTTCCTGCCGCGGCCGCTGCGAGCCTGGTGGAGCTTACGGAGGTCGATCCGCTCCGAGGCGGGGAGCACCGCCCGCACGTAGCCCTCCGGAATCGTCACCACGAGCGTCTTCGCCACGTCGGCCGGCGCGATGCCGAGCGCCTCCGCCTCGGCGAGCGCGCTCTCGGTGCGCTCATGCGGGAGGAGCTCGTAGGGCACCTTCGCCTCATCGAGCAGCCGGGTCAGGTCTTCCGTCGCTACCGCGAACCTCCCTCTCGTTGCATGATCGCAGAGTAGAGTCGGCTTGGAGTCGCGCTGGAGGTGAGCAAAGAATGACCGCACAAGCGGGAGACGCGATCGTCGTCGAGTCGGAGCGGGTCGACCAGCCGGTACGCAGAGGCGTCATCGAGGAGGTGCTCCAGGAGGAGCCCCCACGGTTTCGAATCCGCTGGGATGATGGCCATACGAGCATTTTCACCCCATCCGCCGGAGCGGCAACATTTGAGAAGCGGAAGAAGGCGGGAAGGGCGAACGCCGATTAGCGACGAGGCGGCCGTCCTCTTCGGCCACTCGGATCCGAGGGTCCCGCCCAGGGTTCGCGTTTGAGAGAGCTCCGGGCTTACTGCCGCGAGGACGCGATCGCATCCTGCCCGCCGCTCCTGGGGGAGGCCATCTCGAGCCTCGCCATCGTCATCGAGGAGGAGCCGCGCTGCTTGGCCGCTAGGGCGCCCCTGACGAGTGACGACCCCGATGCCGAGCAGTTCCGCAGCGTCGTTCTCGAATCAGACGCAGGCTAGCCTCGAGCGAGGCTTGCCATGGCTCCGTGCGCATCCGATGCGGCGCGCGCCGCGGACGCGTCGGCAACAGCGGTATCGATGCATTGCAGCGACGCCGACGTAACGACGCTGACCGGAACGTCGTACTCCGCCAGCGCGGTCGCGACATCATCGGCGCGCAAGGGGACATAGCGAGGACGCCACCAGCCCGGCACGCTTGCCGTCTCAGTATCCGCACCCGTGGATGTGACAAAGAGCTCAAGGGGATACGCTCGCTCGCCCCGCCAGCCGCCCGCGCATTCGACGACCCTCCCCCAGAGCGCGACGCGGCCGACAACGGAAGCGACCGCACGAACACGCGGCCTACTCGACGAAATCAGGAAGGGGAGAGCATCTCGGATGCGCCGCGATGCGTAGATCCCACAGTGGCAGGCATCGTCGGGGGCGGGGTGGCGCCGGCAGGAGGCAACGACCTCGCGCCCTGGCTGCCACATTGTCGCGTAGCACGTGGACGAGAGCCGCGGCCGTCCGTCCGACCACAGCACGAACCAGCTCCGCCAGCCGACCGTCGGCTCGGCGTAGTCGGGAACGAGACCGGGCGCGCCAGACGCGGACGTCTGCGTCCGGACGCCGGCCGCGTCGACGAGCGGCTCGGCGACGTACGTGCGCCGGCGTGTCCCGAT
>DASQWP010000108.1:0-2249 GCA_035640195.1 Gaiellaceae bacterium
AGCGGCGCGGCCGCCGCCGGGATCCCCGGTTGCGGCGGCGACGAGGACGGCGGCGCCGGCGGCGAGGCCGTCGCCACCGAGGAGGTGGGCGGGGAGCTCCAGATCATCCAGTGGAGCCACTTCGTCCCCGCCTACGACGAATGGTTCGACAACACATACCTTCCGCAGTGGGGTCAGGAGAACGGCGTCAACGTGACGGTCGACCACGTCGACTTCGCCGAGCTCCCCACCCGCGCCGCCGCCGAGGTGGCAGCGCAGAGCGGCCACGACCTCTTCTGGTTCCTCTCCCCGCCGGCCGCCTACGAGGATCAGGTGATCGACCACCAGGAGCTCGTCGAGGAGGTGCAGCGCCAGGTGGGCGGCGAGATGATCACCGTCTGCGACCGCTCGACGTTCAACCCGAAGACGGAGAAGCGCTTCGGCTTTGCCGACAACTGGGTGCCCGACCCGGTGCACTGGCGGAGCGACCTCTGGGGTGAGGCCGGCTTCCCGGACGGGCCTCAGACGTGGGACGACGTCCTCGCCGCCGGACCGGAGCTCAAGGCCGCCGGGCATCCGCTCGGGATCGGCATCTCGCAGGACATCGACGCGAACATGGCGCTGATCGCGATGATGATGTGCTTCGGCTCCTACATCCAGGACGAGGAGTCGAACGTGACGATCAACTCGCCGGAGACGGTGGAGGCCGTCAGGTTCATGAGCGAGGTCTTCAAGGGCGGGATGACGAACGAGGTCTTCTCCTGGGACGCTTCGTCGAACAACCGCTTCTACGTCTCGGGCAAGGGCTCGATGATCCTGAACGCGATCTCGGCCGTGCGCACGCTCGAGGACGAGGGCTCCCCGCTCGCCGCCGAGACGTTGCTCTCGCCGATCCCCGAGGGCCCGAACGGGCGCGAGGGGCTCGAGCACGTCCTGGGCGTGTACGTGATCTGGAACTTCGCCGAGAACCAGGAGAACGCGAAGAAGTTCCTCGTCGACCTGGCCGTCAACTACAACGACGCCTTCGTCGAGTCGAAGTTCTACAACTTCCCCTCCTTCCCGGCGTCCGTGCCGAACCTGGAGGAGCTGGTCGCGCAGGACGAGACCGGGGAGCCGCCGGACAAGTACGCCATCCTGGCGGACTTCCAGGACTTCTCGTTCAACGTCGGCTACCCGGGCTACACGACGCCGGCGATCGACGAGGTGTTCACGACGTTCCTGATCCCGCAGATGTTCGCGGAGGCCGCGCGCGGCACCGATCCGGCGGAGGCCGTCTCGAACGCCGAGAGCCAGATCAACGCCGTCTTCGAGAAGTGGAGAGGGCTCGGGAAGATCTAAGGCCGTCTTGGGAGACGTCGTCTACACCTGTCGGACGCGGGTGGAGCGAATCAAGGGCTCGCTGCGCCGGGCGGACGTTCCCGGCGCAGCGGAGCCGATCTGGTTCGGCGTCCACGACGAGGTCGCCGACCACTACGGGGTCGAGCGCGGCGGCGACGCGGAGCGGACGACGACGCTCGACTACGTCGTCGCCGCGGCGGCGGGTTGACTCACCGGGACGTTCGGAGGCGCGCTGGAGGCGCGTCACGTTCCGGCCGGCGAGGGAAGGCTCGTGGGCGAAGCCCGCGGAGAGATCGAGAATGAGGACGGAGTGCTCGTGATCAAGCGGATCCACGTGGCGTACAAACTCCGGCTCGACCCGGACGCGGATCGGGAGAAGGTGGCGCGGGCGTTCGAGCACCACATGCCGAAGTGCCCGGTCTACCGCTCGATCGGCGGCTGCATCGACGTGACCACCTCGCTGGAGGTGATGGACTGATGCGGGCGGCGCTCGTCCGCGAGCTGGGCGTGCCGCCCGAGCCGGAGGAGGTGCCCGACCCGAGTCCGGCCGGCGGCGAGGCGCTCGTCGAGGTGCTGGCGACGCCGCTCAACCCCATCGACGTGAACGTCGGCGCCGGGCGCTTCTACGGCGGCCATCCCCCGCTTCCCTTCGTGCCGGGGTGCGAGTGCGTGGGACGGCTCGAGTCCGGGAAGCTCGTGTGGGCGCACGGGTCGGGCCTCGGCGTCAAGCGAAACGGCGCCCTCGCGGAACGGCTCGCCGCGCCGGAAGGCGCGGTTTTCCAGCTCCCAGAGGGCACCGACCCGGTTCGTGCAGGCGCGCTCGGCATCGCCGGCCTCGCCGGCTGGCTTCCGCTCGCCTGGCGTGCGCCTCTCCAGGGAGGCGAGACGGTGCTCGTCCTGGGTGCGACCGGCACGGTCGGGCTCGTCGCCGT
>DASQWP010000109.1:0-2772 GCA_035640195.1 Gaiellaceae bacterium
TCCTCGACCAGGACCCGTCCCGCGCCGGTCGAGACTTCCGCGCCCGCATCGGCATCGTGCTCCAGTCCTCCGCCGTCTACCACCTGCTGACCGTGCGGGAGATCCTGGACCTCTTCGCCGGCTACTATCCCGCCCCGCGAAGCCCCGCAGAGGTGATCGAGCTCGTCGGTCTCGGGGAGAAGCGGGATGCCCGCGTCCGCACGCTCTCGGGCGGCCAGCTGCGCCGGCTCGATCTCGCCCTCGCCCTGATCGGGGACCCCGAGCTCGTCTTCCTCGACGAGCCGACCACCGGGTTCGACCCCGCTGCGCGACGGCAGGCCTGGGAGACGATCCGCGACCTGCGCTCGCTCGGCAAGAGCATCCTCCTGACGACGCACTACATGGAGGAGGCGCAGCGCCTCGCGGACCGGGTGGCGATCCTCGCCGGCGGCGAGATCGTCGGCACCGGCTCGCCGCGGGAGCTCCTCTCGGCGCACGCCGCCGTCGAGATCCGCTTCCGTCGCAACGGAGACGAGGTCGTCATCGACACGGAGGACCCGACGCGCGTCCTCCATGAGCTCACCGGCCGGGCGCTCGCCGAGGGCGTCGAGCTGGAGGGGCTCGAGGTGCACCGGCGTACGCTCGAGGACGTCTATCTCGAGCTGACGCGGGAGGAGGGTGAGTGAGGCTCTTCCTGCACGAGCTCCGCGCACAGCAGCTCCTCTTCTGGCGGAACCGCGAGGCCGCGTTCTTCAGCTTCCTCTTCCCGATCATCCTGCTCGTGCTGCTCGGCTCCGTGTACGGCGACGAGCCGATCGAGGGCGTGGACGCGGCCACCTACCTCATGGCCGGCCTGCTCGGGTACGGCCTCGCGGCAACGGCCTTCGCAAGCCTGGCGATCACACTCGTCGTGCGGCGGGAGGCGGGACTCCTGAAGCGCGTGCGGGGAACGCCGCTCGGCGCAGGAACCTACCTCGCGGCCGTGATCGCCTCGATGGTGATCGTGATCGCGCTCCAGGTGGTGGCGCAGCTCCTGATCGGCCGCTACCTGCTCGGCGCCGAGTGGCCCGAGGCGCCGGTGTCCTTCGCAACCGGGATCGCGCTCGGTGCGGCCGCCTTCGCGGCGCTCGGCATCGCGATCACGGCGCTCGTCCGCACGGCGGAGGGGTCGTCGGCGGTCGTGAACGCCATCTACCTGCCGATGGCCTTCATCTCGGGCGCCTTCTTCTCCACGCGGGAGATGCCCGCATTCCTGGAGGCCATCTCGGACGTGCTTCCCCTCACCTACCTGCTCGACCTCATCCGGGCGACCTTCATCGCCGGCGAAGGGCTCGGGTCCTCGCCCGGCGAGCTCGCTGCCGTGCTCGCGTGGGGCCTTCTCGGCCTCGTCGTCGCGGTTCGGATGTTCCGTTGGGAGCCCCGAGAGGGCATAAGGGGAGCATGAGCCAGCCGACACTGGTCTTCGTGGGCGAGGCCGAGGGCGATGGGGACCTCGAGCTCGTCGTCAACTTCGGGGTCTTCTCGGGCCGCGAGGCGACTCCGGCGGAGGTCGAACGCCTCGCGCACGAGCTCCTCGACGAGCTCGAGTCGGTCGAGATCATCTGCGAGCAGCGATACGAGTTCGACCGCGAGGTCGAGGCGAGGGTCTACCGGATCCGCGTGGAGCCGCCGCCCGGGAACGCCGGGCGAGTGGCGCAGCTCCACGGGATCGTCGACGCGTGGGCCCAGGACTGCATCGGCGAGCGGCGCGTCACGCTGTAGCGGCCCGCACCGCGGGCGCGACCTCCGTGGCGAAGCGCTCGACCTGCTCGGGCGTCGCCTCCTTTGGCCAGAACACGAAGGTGTCGACGTGCAGGCGCGTCGCCCAGTCCGCGAGCGTCTCGACCCAGTGCTCTGACGGGCCTTCGAGGAGCTCGCCGCGGGCACCGTCCGTGATCGTCCCGGGGACGTTGTAGAGGCGGCGAACCTCGGCCGGGTCGCGGCCCGCCTGCTCCGCGGCGGCGTCGACTCGCTCCTGGCCCTCCGCGAGCTGCTCGGGAGGCGCGTATCCGAGCGAGGGGACCCAGCCGTCCGCCCGGCGGCCGACGAGCTCGAGGCCGCGAGGCTTGTAGAGGCCGAGCCAGATCTCGATGCGGTGCGCCGGCGGCGGGCCCGGCTGCCAGCCGGCAATCCGGTAGTGCTCGCCCTCGAACCGCACCGCGTCCTCGCCGCTCCACGCGAGGCGGATGACCTCGATCGCCTCCGCGAGCGCCTCGAGCGACTCCCCGGGACCGCGCTCCGGGCCGCCCATCGCGGCGATGCCCTGCCAGAAGGCGCCTGCGCCGAGCCCGAGCTCGAAGCGCCCGCCGGAGAGCCGGTCGAGCGAAGCCGCCGCCTTGGCGATCATGGCGGGCAGCCGGAGCGGCAGGTTGGCCACGTCGGGGAAGACGCGGATCCGCTCCGTCTCGGCGAGCAGCGTCGCCATCAGCATCCAGGTCTCCAGGAAGCGGCGCTGGTAGGGATGATCCTGGATGCCGAGAAGGTCGAGCCCGGCCCGGTCGGCGGCACGGACGAGCGCCCGCGTGCGGTCGAGGTCGTCCGCAGTGGGCACGACGGAGATCCCGAACTCGAGCGGCCGCCGCGTCGGCATGCCCCCTTTCTACCTGCAGCAGCCGAGTTCGGGGCCGGCCGCGCGCTACTCTGATCCCGTCCGGCCCCCGTAGCTCAGTGGATAGAGCAGCGGTTTCCTAAACCGCGTGCGCAGGTTCGATTCCTGCCGGGGGCATCGTCGCTCGCGGCTGTCCTTGTACTCAT